>PIVQ01000695.1 GCA_003354055.1 Desulfobacteraceae bacterium
CAATGGATCGACCTGGCCAGCCTGAGTCTGATTAGACTATTGATTTCCGAACATCTGACCAAATCATTCCTTTTTATCGGGGCCTATCGCAGCAATGAAGTGGATGAATCTCATCCGGTGGCCACAACCATGAAAAACATCGAAAACACCGGTGTGAAAATTGAGTATGTCCATCTCCCCCCCCTTGGATCGGACAGCATAAACGCCTGGGTTTCCGACACCTTAAAGAGAACCCTCAAGTCCACGAAAAAATTATCGGAATTGGTCAAAGAAAAAACAGACGGTAATCCATTCTTTATAAAATCTTTTCTCAATAACCTTTACGCAGAACAATTTATCCGTTTCAGCCCGGACCTTTGCTGGGAGTGGGAGACCCAGGAAATTATCAAAGTTATGCCCACGGACAATGTCATGGAACTGATGGTAAACAACCTGAAAAAGCTTCCCGGCGACAGCTGCGCCTTAGTCAGTCTGGCCTCATGTTTGGGGACTGATTTCAGCCAGGATGTTCTGTCCATTGTCTCAGGTGAAAGCCTTCATGACGTGGCAAAGAAAATGAAACCGGTTCTGGCTGCCGGCATGCTGATCAGGCAGCACCGAGAGTACAGATTTGTCCATGATAAGATATTGGAAGGGGCATATTCCATCATTCCCCCGGAGGATAAGCCTAAAATTCATCTGGAAACAGGAAGACTGCTGGTTAAACATTTAAATCAGCAGGAACTTGAAGCAGATCTGTTCAATATTGTGGAACATCTGAATAAAGGGCTTGCACTGATCCAAAAGGACGATGAGATTGAAAAAGTACGGGGGTTGAATCTTAAAGCCGCACAAAAGGCCCTGAACTCATCTGCATATAAAAGTGCCGGCTATTATTTTAACCGGGCCTGTGGATTAATGCCTGATAATTCATGGCAGAAGGATTATTCCAAAACCCTGGAGATCTATTCCCAGTGGGCTGAAGCTGAATATATGTCCTCAAATTTTGAAAAGGCGGAAAGCCTTTTTAATCTGATCCTGGAACATGCAGTAACTCTGTTGGATAAATGCCGTATCTATCAGATGATACTGGTTTATAATGAAAATCAAAAACGATTCCGTGAAGCGGTTGACCTATCGGTCACGGTTATGAATGAGTTGGGAATCGCATATCCCCATCCTCGAACAATCACCCCAAAAGATATTGAAACCCAAAAGAAGCGATTATTTAAGAATATCAACAACCGATCCGTTCATACCCTGATTGAAACCCCGGTAATAAATGATCCTGTTCAGGAAGCTGCCATCGGGATAATGGTAAGCGTCCTTGTTCCCTATTGGAACACGTATCCTGAGGCCCTTGCCTTTCACAGTTATGAAGTGGTCAATCGTTCCCTTGAGATTGGAATGGATTCAAAGGCGTCCATTGCTTTTTCCATGGTCGGTTCCATTTTGATCGAGGAAAAGGAAACCGCAGATATTGGCTATGAAATGGCCTCCCTTGCCATTGCCATTACAGAACGGTTCGAGGACAGCTATTACGGAACCGCAGCAATATACATGTTTTATAATCATGTGGTATTCTGGAAAAAGCCACTTAGATGGGGACTTGAAAACCTTATCCATGCTTTCCACACCGGAATTGAAACCGGTAATATTCAATGGGCCTCCTATTGTCTTAACCACTATTCAATGCGGTTGCTGATGGCAGGCGACCGACTTGATTCCGTAAAAGAGGTGTATGATAAATATACCGGCGTGATGTACCGGCTGAAACAGAATGCACCGCTCACTTTTTTCAATCCGCCCCGCCAGGCAGTGGATAATCTTCTGGGGCTGGCCCGGGACAACACTCTGCTAAAGGGGGAGGCCTTTGACGAGGAGACCGGGATTGCCTCATTCTATGAGACCAAGCAGTTCCCGGCCATTGGCCTGGCCTATATTTTCAAACTCATGGTTTACATCATATTCGGAGCGTACAAAAAGGCCCATGAGCTGGTACGGGTTGATGATTGTGAATTATTCATCCGGGCCGGAACCAGCCAGTTTCAACCCTATATCGGCCTATGCTTTTTCGGTCTTGCGCTGACGCGCAATTACGGCCGGGTTTCAAAGGAGACACAGAGGCAGTATCTGGAAAAGACAGGAGATCTGATAAAAGAGTTCAGGGGATATGCAGAAAAGAATTCCCGGAATTTTGCCATGATGTATCATCTGCTTTTGGCAGAACGCTTTCAGATCACCGATCAATTGACCATGGCAATGGAATCCTATGAAAAATCAATGGAGGTTTCCCGGGATAACGGGTACCTGTACTTTGAAGCCCTTGCCAATGAATTGTGTGCCACAGCCTGGCAGGCCAAGGGAAAAACAAAAATCGCAAACGGGTATTTTCACGATGCCTTTCAGGCCTATGAGAAATGGGGCTGCATTCCAAAACTGAAACAGATGGAAGCTGCCCATTCCTTTTTATCCTCCCGGACAGAGGGTGAAACCGATGCCCCCGGGAGGGAATCGGAATCCATAGACCTGTTTGATATCAATTCGGTTCAAAAGGCAACCCTGGCCATTTCAAGCCAGATACATCCGGATAAGGTTTTGGAACAGCTTATCCGGATTATCATTGAAAATGCAGGCGCCCGAAGAGGATCTATCATTTTAGACACCGCTAAGGGACTCATTGTTGAGGCAGGATTTGATGTTGAAGGCCCCGCTGAGAAAAACGTGTACCATAGGGAAATGGAAGATACGGGGCTTGTGCCTGAAAATATCATTCGGTATGTTATCAGAACAGGAGAAAAAATCATCCTGTCTGATGCCGGAAGCCAGGGGGATTATGTAAACCTTCCCTATGTTAAAACAAACCGTTCCAGATCAATTCTGTCCATGCCCATTATTTTCAAAAATAAAATTCAGGGGGCTCTGTTTCTGGAAAACAGCCTGGCAGCAGATGTCTTCTCGGAACAAAGGATTGAACTGCTTTCAATTATCCTGTCCCAAGCTGCCATTTCCCTGGAAAACGCCCGCCTTTTTCAGGAGAGCATGGACCATCAGAAAGAATTATCTCAATTGAGGAACTATCTGGCCAATATCATTGATTCCATATCTTCCATGCTCATTGGGGTGGACAGGAATGGGTTTATTACCCAATGGAACAGCCAGGCTGTACTGAAAACCGGAGTTGAAGTTGATGATGCCCTGGGAAAACCGTTTCACAAGATTGTTCCGGGTATGGCCGCTGAAATGGACAAAATCCGGGAAGCGGTCAAAGCGGGTAGGGAAATACGCAATCTCAGAAGGGTCTACTACCATGACGGGGAAAGACGTTTTGAAGACATCTCCATTTTTCCTTTGCGGGCAGACAATGCACAGGGGGCTGTGATCCGTATTGATGATATTACCGAACGGGTTCGCATGGAAGAGGTGATGATTCAGTCTGAAAAGATGCTCTCTGTGGGGGGATTGGCCGCAGGTATGGCCCATGAGATTAACAACCCCCTGGGAGGCATGATGCAGACGGCTGATGTAATAAGGCACAGGCTGACCAATCTGGATATTCCGGCCAATATAAAAGCTGCAAAGAAGGCGGGGTGCAGTATGGACGAAATCAGGGATTACATGGAAGACCGCTCGATTCCCGAAATGCTGGGGCGAATAGGAGAATCAGGTAAACGGGCCGCTGAAATTGTCCAGAACATGCTCAGTTTTGCACGAAAAGGCGAAACAAGCCGTACAAACTGGAATATGGCAATTTTGATCGAAGAATGTATTAAGCTGGCTGATGTGGATTATGACCTGAAGAAAAAATATGATTTCAGACAATTTGAAATCAAGAGAGATTTTCAGCCAGGTCTTCCGGAAATTCCCTGTGATCCGGGTAAAATAAA
>PIVQ01000696.1 GCA_003354055.1 Desulfobacteraceae bacterium
TCCAGGCTTGTTTCGATCTGATCAATGCCTTGGGACAGCATTCGGACATAGCCGGAAAACTCCTGTCCCAGGGTCATGGGCACCGCATCCATAAAATGGGTCCGCCCGGTTTTAACAATAGAGCCCCAGGCCCTTGCATTGTCGTCCAAGCCGTTGCGAAGAGCGGTCAAACCGGGCAAAGTAATCGTTTTAATTAGCTTTACCCCGGCAATATTCATAGCTGTGGGAAAGGTATCGTTTGAGGACTGCGAGCAATTCACATCATCGTTGGGATGAATGCCCGGCTTCCCCTGTCCCAATTCATGGCCTGCCAGAACATGAGCCCGGTTGGCAATAACCTCGTTTACATTCATATTGGTCTGGGTACCGGACCCTGTCTGCCAGACCTTTAAGGGGAAATGGTCACCAAGGCCCCCTGCAATAATCTCGTCGCAGACCTCACAGATCAGACGCTCTTTATCACCGGAAAGCCCCCCAAGGGTCCCATTGGCCATGGCGGCCGCTTTTTTCACGATCCCGAATGCCTGGATGACCTCAATGGGCATGGACTCTTTACCGATGCGGAAATTTTCCACAGCTCTCTGGGTCTGAGCCCCCCAATAGGCATGGCCAGGAACCCTGACCTCTCCCATGGTATCAGTTTCAATACGTGTTTTCATGCTCCTCCTTCACCCGTCCCTTGCCATACAGAACCTTGTCTTCTTCTTTTGTCTCCTGATTCATGCTGCAGGATGATCGTTGTGTTTAGATCTGCTGTAAAGCAGTTGCAATAGAGTAAAGATAGAACCGGTAATGACAAAAAGCAAGATTGGATCTTTTGATGACAGTGAGATCATCCGATCCCAAACCCGATCACCGTAACATCGTCCGCCTGTTCATGAGCCCCCCGATGGGTGAAAAAGGATTGAAGAATCTGTTTTCTCTGCACATCATAAGGTTTGCCTGAATGATCTGCCACAAACCCCAGAAAACCATCAATTCCCATGGAATGATTATCCATGCCCCCCGGTTGATTCAGATAGCCGTCGCTTGTCAAATAGAAGCGGCTCTTTTCATGAACGGTTATTGTATGGTTTGTAAAACAGAACTTAGGGTCCGAATCTTTAAATCCCAGGTTTTGTCTGTCGCCTTTTAAAATTTTTGATGTCCCGTCCTGAATATAGAACAACGGCATCCCGGCACCGGCGTATGTTACGGTTTCCTCCAGTAAATTCACCCGGCAGACAGCGGCATCCAGCCCTTCGTCCGATATTGAGTGATCCGTATCTTTTTTCAGTATTGCCTTCACAGAATGGTTCAGGTTTTTTAAGATTTCAGCCGGATCATGGCATGCCTCATCCAAAATGATTTTTCTGGCTTCCGAATAGGCGATCATAGTCATAAACGCACCGGGCACCCCTTGACCGGTACAGTCCATGAGAACAATGATGAAACCGTTCCGGTCACGATATGTATAAAAGATATCTCCGCCCACAATGTCTTTGGGGATCCAGACAAAAAAACTGTCCGGCATGCTGGTTTTCAGCCTGTCCATTCCCGGCAGCAGGGAGCGCTGAATCATTTCCGCATAATCAATACTTTCCACCATTCGCCGATTGAAGTTTTCCATCCGGTGATGGGTATTTTCAAGTTCTATAAGAGACGCTTCCAGTTCATCCCGGGAGATTCGTGCCTCATCCCTTTGTCTGGAGACTTCCCCATGGCTCTCGGATAGCTTTGCCTTACTTTGCTCCAATTTAATCCGGATATTTTTGATATAGGTGCCGAACATACAGAGCCAGGAAAGGCAAGCCGTAACAATGATCCACTGAATAATATCCTGCCGGGGTGAATATTCCGGGGGTGAAAATGTTATAAGCCACAAGATTATCAGACCGTACTGCAGCAGGGGAATAATCGTTATGATGATAAACTCTTTACGGTTTAGTTGAAATATGCCAAACAGATTCACTGTGATATAGGCAATCATTACTGCACCCCGAATAGAATCGGTAAACAGCATGAGATAGGAAACCCACGTGTTGGCACTTGCCATTTGTATCATAGTCAGACTGGGGTCTTTGAATCTAAGATTCAGCCCGCTTCTAATAATGATGTAATACCCCAGATGAATGATCACGATTAAACTGATAGCTATCATCACATGGGAAATGGAAATGGTAAAAAAACCGGTTTGGCGGGCCAGAAAAAAGAAGAAAACAATGAACCCGTAGCCGCCGAATCCCATTAATAGGCGTTTTATCCGCAGGGCCTGTTCTCTGTCATGTCGGGGGATGAAACTTACCACATTTTCTCCTTATGAACGATTTCTGCCAGCCGGGGGATTCAAGCCAAAACAGATTACCGTGACATCGTCCTGCTGCTCATTATTCCCCTGGTGGGTGAGAAAGGCTTGAATCATTTTTTCCCGCTGTGCTTCAAAGGGGATTTTTGCATTCTCCAAAATAAGGTTGCGAAAACCTTTTGTCCCCATCCGACGCCGTTTTTCACCCCCGAGTTGATCTGTGTAGCCGTCGCTTGCCATATAGAACCGGGTGGTTTCCATTGCCTGCACCCTGTGGTTTGTAAAACAAAAGTCAACATTTGAATCCTTGTATCCCAGACTTTGCCGATCGCCTTTGACGGTGTGGAGAACCCCCTCCTGGAGATAGAACAGGGGCATCCTGGCCCCGGAAAAAGTAATGGTCTGCTCTTTTGAATTCACCCTGCAGACCCCGGCGTCCAGTCCCTCGTCAGAGAGGGAGTGATCATGGTCCTTTTTCAGCACTGTTTTCACATAAAGATTCATCCGTTTTAAGATCTTAGCCGGATCATGGCATGCTTCATCAAGAATGATTTTTCGGATTTCCGAATGGGCAATCATGGTCATAAAGGCACCGGGAATCCCATGGCCCGTACAATCCATGAGAGCAATGATAAATCCATTTTGATCATAATAGGTATAGTAAATATCTCCGCCCACAATATCTTTAGGCATCCAGATAAAAAAACTGTTGGGAATATCGGTTTTCAGCCTGTCCATTCCCGGCAGCAGGGAGCGCTGAATCATTTCCGCATAGTGGAGGCTTTCCAGAAGTCGCAGGTTTACTTCTTCCATCTGTTCATGGCTGTGCTCAAGTTCCGTCAGTGTAACCTGAAGTTTGTCCCTGGATTGTTTAACCTCATCCCGTTGTTTGGATATCTCTTCATGGCTTTCCAGTATCTTTATCCTGCGGTCTTTTACCTTTCTTTGCATGCCTCTGATGTAGGAACCAATGATACTCACCCAGATAAGGGGCCCGGCAAGGATTATCCATAGAATAATATCCTGACGAAAGTTATAATTTACCGGTGGGTATTTTGTCTCCCACAGGATAATAGCGCCATATTGTAAGAGCGGAAGAACAGTTGCAAAGATAAATTCTTTGCGGCTGAACTGAAAAACGCCGAATAAGTTTGTCAGCAAATAACTGGTCATGACGGCACTTCGGATGGGATGGGCATGCAATAAGACATAAGAAATCAGGGTAACCATCACGCACCACTGCAGCATGGTTAGGCTGGGGTCCTTGAATCGAAGGTTCAGTCCGCTTCTTATGATTCCGTAATAGGAAAGATTTATGGTGATTAAGACTCCTGCGAGCACCATATATTCCCATAGGGAAATATCCACCATCCCGGCGAGAAGGCAGACTAAAAGAAAAACAAAAAACAATCCGATCGCGGCTATGGATATGGAAAGACGCTTGATCCGTAATGCCTGATTTCTGTCATGTATAGGGATAACCGCAAACATTACAACTCCTGTAACGATTCAATCATTACTCACTGGGCTTTTGGGGAACCAGGTTGAACGGAACATGCGCAAGATCTTCGGCAAACTC
>PIVQ01001525.1 GCA_003354055.1 Desulfobacteraceae bacterium
TTAAGCAGCTCGTCATAGGCCTTTATTCTTGCCTTGGATTTGGTCCGTTTGCCCTTGGGAGACATCCTGATCCACTCAAGTTCCCGCTGCAGGGTCTGCTGGCGTTTGCTTTCGCCTTTTTGTTCAGTGGCCAGCCGCCGTTGTTTTTGATCCAGCCATGACGAATAATTGCCCTTCCAGGGAATCCCTTCTCCACGGTCCAGTTCCAGGATCCATCCAGCAACGTTGTCCAGAAAGTAACGATCATGGGTCACCGCAATTACGGTGCCTTCATATCGGCTTAAGTGCTCTTCCAGCCAGGCCACGGATTCTGCATCCAGATGGTTTGTGGGCTCATCTAGCAGGAGGATGTCCGGCTTGGAGAGCAACAACCGGCACAGGGCTACCCGGCGTTTTTCACCCCCTGAGATTATATCGACTTTTGTGTCTTCCGGCGGGCATCGCAGGGCATCCATGGCCATCTTCAGCCGGGAATCCAGGTCCCAGGCATCGATATGGTCCAGTTTGTCCTGAAGTTTGCCCTGTTTTTCGATGAGGGCATCCATTTCATCGTCAGACATGGGTTCGGCAAAGGCTTCGGACACTTTGTCATATTCTTTGATCAGGTCCACGGTTTCCTGAACCCCTTCTTCAACCACCTCTCGTACCGTTTTGTTGGAATCCACCAGAGGTTCCTGCTCCAGATATCCTACGGTCAAGCCTTTGGAGAGGATAGTTTCTCCGGCAAATTCAGTGTCTGTCCCTGCCAGGATTTTCAGCAGGGAGGATTTACCCGAGCCGTTCAGGCCCAGGACGCCGATCTTAGCCCCGTAAAAATAGGACAGGGAAATATCCTTGAGCACCTGGCGTTTGCCATGGAACTTGCTCACATTGATCATAGTATAAATTATTTTCTTCGTATCTTCGGTCATGCTAACTCCTTAAATATTAGGACTGAGCAAT
>PIVQ01001526.1 GCA_003354055.1 Desulfobacteraceae bacterium
AAGGGAAGCGGCCGGGCTAAAAGACCATTTCTTGTTCAGAATTGCTCTGCCATTCCTGAGACCCTTCTGGAAAGCGAATTGTTCGGGTATAAAAAAGGGGCCTTCACAGGGGCCACCAAAGATAAGGCCGGATTGTTTGAAGCGGCCAACGGCGGTACGGTGTTCCTTGATGAAATCGGAGACATGCCCATGAGTACCCAGGCAGGGTTACTCAGGGTGCTTCAGAAAAACGAAATTAAACCCCTGGGATCAACTCAGGTCAGACATATTGACGTGAGGATCGTGGCTGCCACGAACAAAGATATCAAGCAGATGATTGTGGAGAATAAATTCAGGCAGGATCTTTATTACCGCCTGTCCGTACTCCCGGTCCACCTGCCGCCCCTGCGGGACAGGCGGGAGGATATCCCTCTGTTGGTAAAGCATTTCCTTAATACTGAAGCCCTTAAGGCAGATGCACCGGAAAAAAAGGTGGTGCCTGAAACCATGCAGCACCTGGTGGCCTATGTCTGGCCCGGAAATATCCGGGAGCTGGAAAATCTGATCCGGTATCTCATCGTCACTACCCCTGGTGAATACATCCAGGTCATGAATCTTCCCGATCATGTCCGGGAACTGGGTGCAGGTCTTCCTGACGCCCCGGCAACTGAGGCCAATCTGACGTCCATCGCAGACAATGAATTTTTAGTGGATTTGGCAGGTCTGACCTGGCCGAATCTGGAAACGGCTTACGTCAAAGCCCTGATGAAAAAATACAATTGGAATATCACCTGGGCAGCCCGTGCCTCTGGCATTAACCGATCAACTTTTGCCTCCAGGATGCGGAAGCTGGATATAAGAAGAAATCAAATGTAGTGAAACAGAAAACCTGGGGCAAGCCACCGGGAGCCTAAAATATAAACAGCCGGCAGAGAAAAAACTTATGCCGGCTGTTTGCGTTA
>PIVQ01001527.1 GCA_003354055.1 Desulfobacteraceae bacterium
TGGTTATTTCAGATACCGCAGAATACGGCTGCTATCTCTTCGCCCATAAGGCCGGCCCCATGCTGGAAGACTTCATGAAAACCATTGATACGGATGTAATCGGCAAAGGCCTTGATCTTGCCGATACCGGCTGCGACAACATCCGCCTCATCCAGGTGAACGAAGCCATCCGGACCACATCCGTCGAGGTTGTGGGTAAAAAGCTCCGGGGTTATATGGGCGCCATGAAAACCATTCGCTAAGGATCGGCTCCAAAATTACTTGATTTTTTGTTTTCAAAATACCCAGTCTTTTAAGGGGTTTTGGAAACAATTTAGATCAAGTTATTTTGTAACGATTCCTAACCCATCCTCCTGTGGGGGAATGACCATGCCCCTTTAAATATGGGTTAGACAAATCCGGTGCAGGGATCCTGCACCGGATTTTTTTTATGGTCCTTAGGGACCGCGCAAAAATAACTTCACATAGTCGGTTTGCAAAAACCCTTAAAACATTGGGTATTTTGCAAACAGAACGTGAACTAATTATTGCGCGACCCATTAATAAGTCAGAGTCATAAATGGCTTTTGATCTTTAGAAAGGCCGTATGGAATCAAGAAATCCAGGCTGCCTACAATATTTAACCCGGACAGATCCCGGGGATTGTACAATCCCAGGGACTCGTCCTCTTTTTGCTCAAACCCGATGATTTCCCGGCTAAAGGCGTAAAACAGATGGCATTCAAACCCATTGCCGTCAAAATTAGTCCCATTTAAAATTCCCCGGTACTGCCAGGTAAGATCCAGGCCGGCCTCTTCATGACACTCCCGGTCCATGGCCATCTCAGGGCTTTCATCTTCTTCTATTTTCCCGCCAATACCGTTCAGATATCCCCTCTGCCATTCAGGTCGATTTTTCTTTACCAAAAGCACACGGCTACGGTCGCTGTCATCATGATCCG
>PIVQ01000697.1 GCA_003354055.1 Desulfobacteraceae bacterium
GAAGACCGTGCAAGGCGCCAGGGTATTGACCGGCCCATGGTGGCCACAGCCCTGCAGTCTAACTTTTCAGGGACCACCACCGGGGTCTACAGGGAGGGGATTGAACTGATTCCCATCATTGCCCGGGGGCCTGAAAACGAACGGATGACCATGGAAAACATGAGGGATGTCCTGGTTTACAGTCCCATGGCAGGGAAAAAAATTCCCCTGCAGCAGGTGGTGGACGGATTCTCCACCGAATCTGAAAATGCCCGGGTTTCCCGCTGGCACAGACGGTCCATGATCAAGCTCCACGCTGATGCCCGCAAGGGACTATCCGCAGACCTTTTTGCCCGCATTAAACCTCAAATCGAACAGACCCTGGGTGCAGACACAAGGATTTATCTGGGAAAAGAGGTGCCGGCTGACGAGTATACGGCAGGCACTATTCCCATTCAGTATGACGATATAATCCCCCTCAAGGGTATGCCCGGATATTTCATGTCCTGGGGCGGTGAGGCTGAAGACAGTGCCGATGCCACGCAGAAGCTGGCGGATAATATCCCCATCTACTTCGGGATGATGGTTATCGCTGTGATCTTTTTGTTCAATGCCTTTAAGCAGCCATTGATCATCTGGCTCACCGTTCCCCTGTCCCTCATCGGAGTCGTCGTGGGACTGTTGCTACTGAATCAGCCGTTCGGCTTCATGGCCCTTCTGGGACTGATGAGCCTGTCCGGTATGCTGATCAAAAACGCCATTGTGCTCATTGACCAGATCGATCTTGAAATCCGGGAGGGCAAACCACACTTTAATGCTGTGGTGGATTCCGGGGTGTCCAGGATGCGTCCGGTCATGCTGGCGGCAGCAACCACCATGCTGGGGATGATTCCTCTGTTCTCAGACGGCTTTTTTATCTCCATGGCCGTGACCATTGTGTTTGGTCTTGGATTTGCGTCGCTCTTAACATTGATTTTTGTTCCGACATTATACGCCACCTTTTTCAAGGTCAAGGCTGAATAGACCCTTTTCTTTGGGGTAACATAAACTAAACCGGCAGGTTCCTCGGAAAAGCTTTTTCCGTATCTGCCGGTTAACCCGCAACAGGAGTAGATAAATGAAATTATCCCGGCCGATCATCGCTTATTTCATCTGCCTGGTTTTTCTTTTTCCTTTTTTTGGAGTCCAGGCCCAGGCAAAAACCGTTCGTATTGGTATTGTTTATGACGGGATGTCTGAACGGTTTCCGGAAACTTTGGAACTGGTCCAGGAAGAAATTTTAAATATTACCCAAGGGGCCCATAAGGTTGAATTCCCCGAAAACCAGCAGATCAGCGGCGGGTTTGATATAAATACGATCAACCAGGGGCTGGACAGATTGCTGGCCTCAAAAAAGGTTGATCTAGTACTGACCCTTGGGGAAGTTGCCACCCATGAAGTCTGCCGGCGGGGCACCCTGCCTAAGCCGGTGATTGCCGCTAATGTCATTGATGCCGGTACCCAGCAGCTACCCTCGGACAAGGGGGTCAGCGGTGTGGTCAACCTGAACTATATCAATACATTTTCAGACATTGACCGGGCGTTTCAGTCTTTTCTGGACGTTGCCCCATTTTACCGGGTGGTGATCCTGGCAGACGGGTTTCAGATCAGATCCATTCCTCAGCTTCGGACTCTTGAACGGAGAATTGCCAATGAGTTTTCTCTGGACATGACCGTGATCCAGGTGGAGACCGAAATCGGGCCTGCCCTTGAGCAGATTCCTGAAAACACCGATGCGGTGTTTGTTTCCCGACTGCCCAGGCTCTCCAATACGGAATTTGAGGCGCTTGTGGCAGGACTTATTCAAAGAAGGCTGCCCAGTTTTGCCTTCAACGGGCGGGCTGATGTGGAAAAAGGTCTGCTCACAAGTATTATTCCCGATGACAATAACCAGCACATGGCCCGGAGCGTTGCCATCAATGTCCAGGAACTTCTGGATGGCAGCAGAGCCGGAGACTTGCAGACCACTTTCCCCCTGAGTGAAAAATTGTCCATCAACATGGCCACGGCTCGGGCCATCGGTGTTTATCCGGGCTGGAGTATCCTGACTGAAGCAGATCTTCTGCACGAGGAAGACGAGGATATCTACCGGAAACTTGACATCCGACAGACCGTGGCGGAGGCTCTGTCCGCAAACCCGGATTTGGCCTCGGCAACTCAGGATGTACAGGCCGGTGTAGAGCAGGTTCAGGAGGCTCGGTCCGCTTTATTTCCCCAGCTTGGTATCGGTACTGATGCAAGAGTCATTGATGATGACAGGGCTGCGGCTTCTCTGGGTACTGCAGCGGAGCGGGAGTGGACCGGATCCATCAGCGCCAGCCAGCTGCTCTATTCGGACAAGGTCTGGGCCGGTTACGATATTGAAAAACTCCGTCAAACTTCACGGGAACAAGGGCGTGAGGCGGTTGAACTGGACATTGTTCAAGCTGCTTCCACATCGTATCTTAACGTTCTTCGGGCCAAGAGCATCGAACGAATTCAAAAGGAAAACCTCAAGCTGACCCGGGACAATCTGGAACGGGCTCAGATCCGTGTATCCATAGGTGCTGCCGGCCCTGAAGAGGTTTACCGCTGGGAAAGCCAGATCGCCGAAAGCCGTCGCCAGGTTTTAAGCTCTGAATCCGTATCCCTTGATACCATGAGTACGGTGAATCGTATTCTGAACCGTCCGTTGCGGGAAGTTTTCGGTGTTGATGAAAATGATTATAAAGATCCGTTGAATATCCTTCCCAGTCGCAGGATGCTGGTCTATCTGGACAATCCCCAGGAGTTGAACACCATGCGCGATTTCCTGGTTGAAGAAGGGCTGGATATGTCTCCTGAACTCCAGCAGCTGGATGCAGCCATTTCAGCCCAGGAAAGAAGTATCACACTTTCCAAAAGAGAGTTCTGGATGCCTTCGGTTTCCCTGGTCGGGGATGTGAACCAATCCTTTAAAAAGGACGGTGAAGGGTCTTCCTCTTCTTCAGCCGTGAGCAGTCTGGGTCTTCCCACAAGTGATGATACAGATTGGACCGCCGGTATTACGGTCAGCCTGCCCCTGTATTCAGGCGGTGGGAAATCCGCAACCCTGAGGCGCTCCCTTCAAGAGTTATCCGGGTTGAAATACCAGCGCAGATCCACTTCAAATAATATTGAACAGCGGGTCCTGAGTGCAGTCTATCTGATCCGCGCTTCCTATCCGAGTATCCGATTGAGCGTCCATGCGGCAGATTCAGCCAAACGGAACCTTACCCTGGTCACCGATTCCTATGCCAGGGGAATTAAGTCCATCATTGATTTGATTGATGCCCAGAATCAGTCCCTGGTGGCGGATCAGCAGGCGGCCAATGCCGTATATGATTTTCTGATAGATCTGATGTCGGTCCAGCGCAGCCTTGGCACTTTCTTTTTGTTTGCATCTGACCCGGAAAGAGAGGTTTTTATGGAGCGTCTGGATCAATTCATGATGTCCAAGGGATTTCAGTCATGATTTCGTATATCTAATATTTAAGGAGACAGTAATGATTACGCGCAGGCAGGCGATTGTAGGGGCTGGTGCAGTATTGCTCGGCGGGGCTGCAGCTCCTCTTCTGACCGGAAGGCAGGCCCACGGCAAGTTGAACGAAGAGGAAGAAATGGCGAAATGGACGGGGTTTCGGGAACGTCTTGACGGGGCCGGCGGCTGGCCCTGGAAAGCCAGGCAAATTTCGCCGGAAAAAGCGGCCATGCTGGGGTACAGTGGGTTCTACAACTCAGGTCAGGGCTGCGGATACGGTGTCTTTAAAGGTATTGTCGGGCAGATGGCCCTCAAATACGGTGCGCCATATGATACGTTTCCCATTCAAATGAT
>PIVQ01001528.1 GCA_003354055.1 Desulfobacteraceae bacterium
ACCGGCGCGTCCGCAGCCAACAAGGTCTATGACGGCACCACCGCCGCGACGATCTCCGGCGCCACACTCGCCGGTGTCATTGGAGCCGACACGGTCATTCTCGGCGACGACACGACCGGCACCTTTGCCCAGGCCACGGTCGGAACGGGCATTTCGGTCACCAGCGCCATGACCATCAGCGGCGCGGATGCCGGAAACTACACGCTGACGCAACCAACGCTTAGCGCAGACATCACCGTTGCCACGCTGACGGTCACCGGACTCACCGGCGATAACAAGGTTTACGACGGCAACACCGACGCAACCGCCAGCGGAACGGCGGCACTCAGCGGAATCATTGGCGGCGATTTGGTCACGCTCGGCGGAACACCGACCTTCACCTTCGCTTCTGCAGATGTGACCACCGGCATCTCCATCTCGACCACCGGATACACCATCAGCGGGGACGATGCAGCCAACTACACGCTGACCCAGCCGACACTGAGCGCAAATATCACGGTAGCCACCCTGACCGTCAGCGGCGCATCCGCAGCCAACAAGGTCTATGACGGCACCACCGCAGCAACCATCTCCGGAGCCACACTCGCCGGAGTCATCGGAGCCGACACGGTCATTCTCGGCGACGACACGACCGGTACCTTTGCACAGGCCACGGTCGGAACGGGCATTTCGGTCACCAGCGCCATGACGATCAGCGGCGCGGATGCCGGAAACTACACGCTGACACAGCCGACCCTGAGCGCCGACATTACGGTGGCCACGCTGAGCGTCACCGGACTCACCGGCGATAACAAGGTTTACGATGGCAACACCGACGCAACCGCCAGCGGAACGGCGGCACTCAGCGGAATCATTGGCGGCGATTTGGTCACGCTCGGCGGAACACCGACCTTCACCTTCGCTTCTGCGGATGTGGCGGCAGGCATCTCTATCTCCAC
>PIVQ01001529.1 GCA_003354055.1 Desulfobacteraceae bacterium
TTAGTAAGCGTTCAAACTTATTGATTGACACACGGAGGATTTCGGATTCATCTGTAATAATAAAAAATCTTACTGATACAGAACTCATATGGCTACCCCATTTGGTGTTTAATTGCCCCGGGCCAGTCGTGGGCATATTTTCGTTGACTTCCAGGCAATCGGTAATCTATCCCTAAAAGAGCATGGCTTTCAAAACAATGAGTAACAATATAAAAAAATCCTGTAAAGATATAATCAAAAGACTCTTTTCAAATGATCAAACACGCCAATAGCCTTTAATTCCAAATTATTTCTTCCCAAAATCCGCAGTAATCTCTCCCCATAAATGAGTCTGCCATTTATAAATCCTATTGATATATCTGATCTAAAATAAAATCTCGTACCTGGATTTTTTCGAAAAGGCCCGGAGTTACAGGGATAGTCCGGGGGAATTTTTGAATCCTGAAAGGCCATGATTATAGCCAGTAATCATCGCCTAAAATTTCATCAAAATTTGATCTGGTATCATTGATAATCTGAACACCTCATGGCAGTTTCCACAAGGATAATTAATCGCAACTTCCAAATTTTCAAAAAATATGAGTGTTGTTCCGAACCATCAACTGCTATTTTAAAATTAAAGTTATGATGCTTAGAAGGAGTAATAATAAATAAAAGACAAAAACTGTTTCCATCTGAATAATACTCGATCGAAAATTCTTGAACTTATCCTTACGCGAAATAAATTTCCTTGATTGGCAATGCATATATTCCTCGGGATTCTGTACATTGAAATCATCAGATAACAACAGTAGCTCTTGCTTTTTTGCAAGTCTCTTTATCGGTGCGTGTCAAGCAAGTTGTCGCCTTTGTTAAAATATTGTCTAATATTCCCGCCCAATTTTCTCATGGCCTCCGACGAGTAATTGAGGCCCATTCTCAGCCATGAGAAAATTGA
>PIVQ01000089.1 GCA_003354055.1 Desulfobacteraceae bacterium
TGAAACATAGCTAAGCCAACCTCAGAAGAGCACAGAAAGTCGGGAAGATGGGAAGCTGGTCCCAGGATTTGATCAATAACTCTCTTGAATGGTCTGATGAAGTATACAGCATCTTCAACGTACAGCAGGGAACTGTGTTAACCATTGATCAATTTTTATCTTTCGTGCACCCTGATGACTGTGAATTTGTCTCAGACGCCTGGGACGCGGCGCTCACGGGTGCCCCATATGATATCGAGCACCGTATTCGGAGGAAGGATACTGAAAAATGGGTCCGGGAGATAGCCAAGATTACGTTTGATAAGGATGGGAAAGCGCTGCACGGGGTTGGTACTGTGCAGGATATTACCAAACTGAAAAATGCCGAAAAAGCCCTCCATGAGGCAAATAAAAAACTTCTGGATATGGCCATGCAGGACGGTCTTACGCAAATTGCAAACCGTCGCAGTTTTGACATAAGGCTAAAAGAGGAATGGCGCAGGATGCTGAGAAAAAAGAAATCAATATCCCTGATTATCTTCGATGTTGACCATTTCAAGTTCTATAATGATACTTACGGACATCAGGCAGGAGACATTTGTCTCCGGAATATTGCTGATAAAGCAGCAGTGATTTTCAAACGGCCCGGTGACTTTCTGGCTCGCTACGGTGGTGAGGAGTTTGCCGTTATACTGCCGGATACAACCATTGAGGGTGCAAAATTATTAGCAGAAGAAGTATGCTGTCATATTCATGGGGCCCAAATACGCCATGAAACATCACCGGTCAGCAATTTTGTGACAATTAGTTGCGGTGCTTCATCTGTGATACCCAATAAATCAACAAGCTTTCAAGTCCTCCTGGAAGTTGCAGATAAGGCGCTTTATTGTGCTAAAGATCAGGGCCGAAATAGAGTGATTACAAGAGAGCTTAACTAATAGATATCCCTTGTTTAAAGTGGCGTACCATGGTAGGTGCCTGATGACTTGTTCGTGTAGTCCCCGGGAAACCGGGGGCTGCCGCTTGCTTAACAGGATAAATTTTGTTTGCGGAGGGTGGATCGGATGGGATCACACGGACTCTAAATCCGTGCAGCCGGGTGCGACTCCCGGGCTCTCCGCCATTTTTAATAGAGGTATGGACGCTTCATGGCATTGGAAGAAAATAAAACGGCTCCCCCTAAAAAACGGTTTTACCGCAAAAGGGTTAAGCTCTTTAAACTGATCAACAAGATCAAGCTTTGGCCCTCCAGAACCGGCCAGCTACATGGTGTCCGCACCATTGAGGTCATGGGCGATCAGGCAAGACTGGTTACCCACTGCAACAAGGAATTTCTCATTTCCAACTCCCTGAACAGCAGGGCTGCCAGGTGGCTGAGGAATAAATGGTTTGTAAAGGTCTGCCCGAATTGCGGGGTGCCGGACTGGAAACTTGAAAAATACTCATCCACCCTGTTCCGCCGTCATCAGGGGTCCCTGTTGACCCAGGAAGATGAATAAATACAATACCCGTACAGATTCAGGGAAAAGAAGATGACCGTAACCATTGCCATTATCGGCGGAAAACTCCAGGGAGTTGAGGCGGTTTATCTGGCACACAAAGCCGGCTTTAACACCCTTGTTATTGATAAAAATCCAGATGCACCGGCAGCAAAACTCTGTGACCGTTTCCTGGAGTTTGCCTTTGAGACGGATGATGTTTTTCCCAAGCAAATCGAAAAACCGGATCTTATCCTGCCTGCCATTGAAGACGATGACGTATTGCCCCTGATTCAACGCTGGGCTGTGACTGAAAACATTCCCTTAGCCTTTGATCCGCATGCCTATGCCATTTCCAGTTCCAAGCTGAAATCCGATGCTATGTTTCAAGCCTTAGGGCTGCCTGCCCCCAAAACATTTCCTGCATGTGAATTCCCTGTGGTTGTCAAACCGGACCAGGCCAGCGGCAGCGAAGGCGTGGAAATCTTCAATTCAAAGGGCGAGTTTTTATCCCGGTTTCCGGACGGGCAGGGGATCGGGAACCGTGTGGTTCAGGAGTATGTGGAAGGCCCGTCCTATTCCATAGAGGTGATAGGATCGCCCGGCCAATACATGCCCCTCCAGGTGACAGACCTGGGCATGGATGAGGAGTATGACTGCAACAGGGTCACAGCCCCTACGGATTTGCCGGCAGATCAGATTCGGGAATTTGAAGAGATGGCTGTGGCCATTGCAGAAGAGATCCGGCTCAAAGGCATCATGGACGTTGAGGTGATTCTTCACAAAGGAGAGCTGAAACTTCTTGAAATCGATGCCAGACTGCCCAGCCAGACCCCCATGGCAGTATACTGGTCCACAGGCCTGAACATGGTGGAGATGCTGGCAGCACTTTTTCTTGGTAACCCGTTGCGAAAGCGGTTTAAAGATGAAAGACCCGCCCTGGTTGAACATATTGAAGTTACAGGGTCAAAAATAAAGTTTTTGGGAGAACACATCATGGGGCAGCACGGCCCATTGCACCTGGAAAAAGATTTTTTCGGGGCAGATGAAGCAGTTACAAGTTTTGGCGCGGATACAAGCCAATGGGTTGCCACACTGGTTTTTACAGGCCAAACCCCGGATGAAATCGATGAAAAACGAGCCGCATGTCTGAAAAAGATTTTAAATCATGAAGGATAAGGATCTATAGAATGACACGGTTAAAACATAGCGACATTAGTGAAATTTCGTCCAGCCTGACCCAATATGAAGGGAGACTTAGGGCGGCCACGGGAAGATCTTTGCTGGGAATTGCCTGCCATGCCTGTGGCGTGGATGAGGCAGGGATCAAAAACAAAATTAAGGATTTTTCAATCCATGTCATTCCCGTGACAGCAGGGCAGGGGATCATCACGGATTTCAGCATGACCGTTGTCGCCATTCTCTCCTTTCTGGGGTTTGATGCCCGTGTAACGGAACAGACAGATGCCTCAGGGATTGCCTCAGCCTATGAAAACAAGGCAGATGCAATCATGCTGGCCGATGATTTAAGGTTTGTGGGTATTAATCTTACAACCCGGCAGGTGACGGATAATTCAGACGTTACAGGCAGGGTCTTTGCCGCAGCTTTGGACCTCATGGCAGGTGGGATTAAAGACAAGCAGGTATTGGTCATGGGATGCGGTCCTGTGGGAGAATCCTCTGCCCGGAGTCTGTTGGAAAGAGGGGCAACGCTGAATTTATATGATACAAATGTTCATGCCGGCAAGGCCTTGAAACAACAATTACTTAAAGATGCCCAGGGTTCCCCGATTGAGGTTTTGGAGAATTTTCCAACTCGACTATCCGACTATCCCCATATCCTGGAAGCCACCCCAACGGCCAATACCATCCCGGACAACCTGATCACGGATGAACTGAAGATTGCTGCACCGGGGGTGCCTTTGGGAATATCTGAAATCGGTTGTTCGCTGCTGACTGATCGCCTGGTTCATGATAAGTTGGAGCTGGGTGTTACAGCCATGGCCGTAGGATTGTTAATTTAAAATGCCGGAGAAAACCGTGTCTAACTTAGAATGGACCCAGACCCAGATCCAAAGATTTAAAGACCTTGATATCAATATTGAAGAGATCAAGGCAGATTTTTCAACCCCTGCCCAGCGGAATCAGGCATTCCAGAAAATTGAAAAAAAGCAGGTGCGGATCCAGCGGGAAAAGCTTGCCAATCTTTTGATGAAGGATAAAAAAACCGGGATTCAAGCCCTGAGGGAGCGCCTTGAGCAGACCTTGTTCGACCTGGGATTTACCGGGGTCACCACCCCAACCATCATTACAAAACATGCTTTGAAGCGAATGTCCATTAATGAGAATCATCCCTTGACCAAACAGATATTCTGGATCAATGACAAGCAATGCCTGCGCCCGATGCTGGCCCCGAATCTTTATAGCCTGATGCTGGATTTCGGACGCCTCAAACAGCGTCCCATCCGGTTTTTTGAGATCGGCTCCTGTTTCAGGAAAGAATCCAGCGGCAAGGTCCACGCCAACGAGTTCACCATGCTCAACCTGGTGGAAATGGGATTGCCCGCTGACGAGCGGGAGGAACGTCTTGAGGCCTTGGCAAAGGCCGTGATGAAAGCCGCGCTTATAGATGACTATTCATTTGAAATCGATAAATCCGAAGTTTACGGCGCAACCCTGGATGTGGTGGCAGGACCGGAAAAGACTGAAGTATCCTCCGGCGCCATGGGACCCCACCCCCTGGATGCGGCGTGGGGAATCTCAGACACCTGGGTAGGCATGGGATTCGGCCTGGAGCGCCTGCTGATGATTTCAAAATCAGAAAACTCCATCGGCAAATGGTCTAAAAGTCTGTCCAGCATCGACGGAATTCGGTTAAGCATTTAAGGTATGCACTACATACCGCCTGATATGTGAAATATCGTACCTTGAATTAATTCCAGGATGGAGGATTTTAGAAGATGCCAAACTTACTGAGCAAAGAAACAATTGAAATCATCTATGAATCAGCCATAGATATCTTAGCAACCATAGGCGTTGAATTCGATATGGACGAGGCAAGAGAACTATTTAAAAAAAATGGTGCTAAAATAGACGGGAAAAAAGTATTGTTTCCGTCTTCTTTTTTGGCGAAAAACCTGGAGTTGATGCCAAAGTATAAATATGAACCTGCGAACAAAAAAAGACTGATCGCCGCATCCCCGTTTTCAAATTCACCGATGATTAGAGATGACGTAACCGGACAAATAAGGCGTGGTACCATCGGTGATGCCGTTAAAATGTATCAGCTGGCAGAGACTTCTGACCTTTATGAATCTATAAACCCCGGTGTTGTGGATCCGGAAGGAAATGACAGTGATGATCCGTTCATTGCTCAAGTGGCAATGCTCTTGAAGTATTCCGATAAATGGCCGAGCTTGGGGGTACGCGCCACACAGTCGAATACTAAAAACGGGGATGTCTATACCAGTGCCAAAAGGGCGATACAGCTGATAAAAAAGATAAAAGGGATAAACGCGGATGATAAAAATAATGTAATGAGTCAGGGGATCTGCCCATTGGCACCTCTATCATATGATGAAGAGAGTTTAATAAATTTAAAGGTCCTGGTGGAGGAAGAGCAGGCAATAACGATTTCTCCCTGTACTCTATCTTTCATGACCGGACCGGAAAGTCTGATGGGAATCGTCATTCATGACGCTGCCCTTTGCCTGGCCGGAGCGGTTTATGTCCAGCTTCTAAAACCTTCGACAGGAGTGAGCTTCAGTAATTTTTCCACGATGACTGATATGCGAACCATGCAGCCGGTATATGCAAGCCCGGAGTATCTCCATGTCCAAATTATGTTTTACGAGGTTTGTCGTTATTTTGAAATGAATTGTGTTCTCTGCGGATGTCTTGCCGATGGGACCCGAAATAATTATCAGGCGGGTTTTGAATCATGTTTAACCTCGATCGCCCCCTACACCATGACCGATGTTGAGGAAATCTGGTGTTATCCGGGTCATATGGCGGCATTTTCCGGGGGAAGTTTTAGAAAACTGATATTTGATGAAGAATTATTAATCTATTGTAACCGGATACTTCAGGGCCTTAACCTTTCCATAGATCCGCGGCTTAATGAGAAACTTGCAAAATCCCTTGATACAAGAAGTTTTCTTACAATAGGGGATGTCAGTATTTACAGGAGCGAGCAAAGGGTAACTAAAATTTTTGATAAAAGAGGGTTTGATTCCAGCGGTGTTTCTTCAGAAAATGCAACACATCTTAATGCGGAGAGAGAAATAGCCAAGCGGTGCGCTGAGTATGTTCTTCCGGAGCGCAGTAAAGCACAAAAAGTCCTGTTACAAAAACACCTGCCGACTCAGTGTAAATATTAGAGACATATATCCCTGCCCGTTAAGGGTTTTCCTTTTCTCGCTTTTCCAGCTCTTCTCGCTCCGCCATTGACACTTTCCCTACCTTCTGGTAGGCTGGCGCTATGAGTGATACAAAAAACAATATATTAGATGTGGCAGAAGACCTGATTCAGCGGGTGGGCCTCAACGCAATGAGCTATAAGCACATCAGTGATGCAGTTGGGATTAGAAAGGCCAGTATCCATCATCATTTTCCTCAGAAAAAGGATATGGTGGATGCCCTGCTTGAACGGTGCGAAATAACCTATGGAGCTAACTATCGAAAGATTGTTAACGGTAAAGGCTCAGCACCTGAAAAACTGCGGCAAATTGCAAAGGTGTTTGAGGACGGGGTGGTATCAAGGAAACTCTGCCTGGTGGGGATGATCAGTTCCGACTGCAGCACCCTTGAGGAAAACTCTTGCCTGGTGCTTGAAAAAACGCTCCAGAGAACCATTGATATTTTTTCAATGGTTTTCATTCAGGGCCGTGAAGAACGTTCTCTTGTATTTCCAGGTGTTTATAAGGATGCGGCGTATGCGTTTTTCTCTTTTCTGGTGGGGGTTCAAATTGCGGCGCGTGTAAAAGGCGGTGCCGACACATTTGTGGCTGCATCTGAGGTAATTATTTCAAGCTGGGAAGTATAAAATTTCATCATTCGACAGCCTACCTACTGATAGGCAGTCGAATGATTTTATAAATATAAAGGCTAAAACAATGATACAAGATAACAATTACCAGGGCTTTGAGCAGGGACCGATTCGACCGCCCAGTGAAGCGGCAAGTCTGCTGCTCAGAATTACAAGAAACTGTCCCTGGAATAATTGTAAGTTCTGCGGACTTTATAAGGGAACAAAATTCAGTCAACGGTCCGTGACACATATCAAGCAGGATATTGATATGGTCCGGGGGCATATTGATAATATCACCGCCGTTACCAAGGAGGGCAATGACGGTATCCGTCAGAAAATCATGGGGCTTTTTTCCGAAATACCCCATGATGAACAGGCGGCATTTCAGGCGGCGCTAAGCTGGTTTCAGAATGGGATGACCTCGATATTTCTCCAGGATGCAAATACCCTGATTATCAAACCGGATGACTTGGTGGAAATTCTGAACTATGTTAAAGACAGATTTCCTCTTGTTGACCGGATCACCTCATATGCCAGATCCCACACCATTGCCAGAATCAGTGATGAGGATATGACAAGATTTGCTTCGGCAGGTCTGAACAGAATTCATATCGGGATGGAATCTGCCTCTGATGAGGTGCTTGATTTTGTTAAAAAAGGCGTGGACAAGCAGACCCATATCAAGGCGGGCCAGCGGGTAAAGCGGGCCGGAATAGAGTTGTCCGAGTACTTCATGCCAGGTCTGGGAGGCCAGGAATATTCCCGTGCCAACGCCCTTGAAACTGCCGATGCCGTCAATCAGATCAATCCGGATTTCATAAGAATCAGAACCCTGGCCGTCCCGGATTCAAGTGATCTGGCAGAAGATGTCCGGCAGGGGACGTTCTCCATACCCAATGATGTGAAAACCGCTGAAGAGCTGTTGCTCTTCCTTGAGAACCTGGATGGCATTACCTCCACCGTAAAAAGCGATCATATCCTCAACCTCTTCCAGGAGGTGGAAGGCGTCCTGCCCGATGACAAATCTACGATGACCGCACCGATCAAGGCCTTTTTGGCCATGCCGGAGGAGACGCAGATGATGTACCGCGTGGGCAGGCGGACAGGCATTTTTGCAAGTATGAATGATCTGAACAGGCCCGACTTGATGAGGCATGCAGAGGCGGCCAGGGAAAGATACGGCGTCACCGTTGATACGGTGGATGAATTTGCGGATAAAATGATGAAGCAGTTTATATAAAAGTGTTAGGAGTATAACCCCATGAAAGATGCATTAATATCATACGATCCGGGCAACGGTGAGAAAGTCGGGCAGGTACAGACCACTCCGATCGAACAAATTGCTGAGACCGTCAAAAAGGCGAAAACCGCTGCCGAAAGCTGGAAAACTCTGGGACTGGACAGCCGGTTACGACTCATTCAACAGGCTTGGGGCTCGGCAGAACCCCAGGCCCGGGAACTTAGCAAACTTCTCAGCAGGGAAATGGGCAAAGACATCCAACGTGCCTCAGGAGAGGTTAACGGGACAATCTTCGGCGGACCGCATATCGCTAAAGAGGCAATGGATGCATTCCAACCCAGACCTGCCGGGCTCGCATCTCCTGGACGAGGAACAAATATTGAATACAGACCCTTAGGCGTTGCTGCGGTCATTTCCCCATGGAACTATCCCCTGGCCATGGCCAATAATCTTATTGTCCCCGCTTTGGTTGCGGGAAATACGGTGGTGTTCAAACCCTCCGAGGAGACTCCGCTTATCGCAGATGCCTTTGTAAACCTCCTGAACAAGGTGCTGCCGGAAGGTGTCCTGCAAATTATTCATGGGGATGGCGAGCAGGGAAAAGCCCTGGTGGAAAGCGATGTCAACCTGATTGCATTTACAGGGTCCATGGAGGCGGGAAAAGATATCATGGCACGGGCAGCAGGGGGGCTGAAGCGTCTGGTCATGGAATTGGGCGGAAATGATCCCATGATTGTACTGGAAGATGCAGATATCCAGGCGGCAGCACGTTTTGCCGTTGCAAGTTCCTTTGAAAATGCAGGGCAGATGTGTACGTCCACAGAGCGGATTTATGTAGATGAAAAGATTGCGGACAGCTTTGAGCATATGGTTGTGGAAACAGCCTCCCTTTATAAAACAGGCCCCTGGAACATGCCCGGTGTGAACATCGGCCCCATCATCAACGCGGATCAGCACGCAATGATTGTAGCGCATATCAGGGATGCCGAGGCCAAAGGGGCAAGAATCCTTCTCGGCGGATCTGCGCAGGAGGAACCTTATATAGCTCCCACCGTCATTGCAGGGTTAACCCCGGAAATGATTACGGAAAGCCACGAGACCTTTGGCCCTGTGGTGGCAATGGGCACATTCACCGATGTTGAAGATGCGATCAAAAGAGCCAACACATCCGATTATGGCCTGGGAGCCGTCGTGTTCGGACGCAAAGACGCCCAGAGGGTGGCCGATCTTATGGAAGCTGGAATGGTGGGCATCAATCAAGGGGTCGGCGGCGGCAATGCCCCCTGGGTTGGGGCCAAGCAGAGCGGATTCGGTTTCCACGGGTCAGTTGACGGCCACAGGCAGTTTGCCCAGGTCCGGGTCATGAGTTCATAGGCAGCTTTTTAATTAATAGGTCTCAATAACAATTGAGGGGTCCTGGGTTCCGGGATTCAGGATCTCTCTGAATTTAACGTGATATACGGTTTCGGGCACAATCGTCCGGGCGATTATCCCTTTGACGACGGTGCCTTATTCGCATTTGTTTTTAATCTTTACGGCTGCCGTTGACTGGGAAATGGTTGGAATATGGCTTGATTCCTCTTGCGCTTTTAGGGCCTTCAATCCTTTCCCTCTCAGATACTGCCGGTTCTTCAGATCCCGAAGTCTTTTCATCCTCAGGATCCATTGGGTCGATTTTTGAATTTTAATACATATGGGTGAGCTACTTTTTTGTAGCTCACCCTAAAAAATACCATGAAATTTTATAGAAAATTCAAGATATTATAAGCTACTTTACCCCTGATGACTGCTTCGCCTTCACTACCCCTCCTAATAGATGAGAAATAACCCCAATAGCAACATCCGCAGCACTCACGACTTCTTTTAAGACATCTATTGCCAATGTATTTTGACTCGGGCTGCTCCAACCCCAGATTTTGTCGCCCTGAATGACTATATCAATAGCACTGTGTGGGGGAAGAGGATCAGTTGATTCTGAGCCATTGTTAAGGCGTTTTTTATTATCCCATACGTTTGAACCATCATTCAATGAATAGCAGATGTAATTTGTACTATATTCCTGAAAAATATAAGCAACCACGTTTCCGGATTTCAGACTTGTTACTTGAAATGCCTTTTTGTTAACCTCTGCCTGATTATCACACCATGGAAAAATGACACTCTTCCAGTTGGCGGATTTTTTAGTATCAACCATAATTGACAGTTTTTTATCTTCTCCATTAACGACATTAATAGCTACATCAAGGGCATTGATAATATTGTTTAGGCCTGTGTTCCACATTTGTTTATTCCTCCAGCCCCACATGTTGAAGTATTAGATAGAAGTGGGGCATCTCTTCTGCCTAACTGATTTCACCGGCTGGCGGAAAGACCCGACAGAGGTGAAAAAACAGTATAAAGTTAATAAAAAATAATCATTTCAAAAAATGGCGCCGTCAGCCGGTACCGCTGTTAAATGAATTGTGAAATGCTATGTTTAAACTGCCTTGCAGATGGGTTTCGTTCGATTTCTGACCGAAACATTCCAGACTTATTATAAAAGACCTTGATCGTGTTCTAACTTATGCATTGCTGGTCAGGGAGCTCCGACCGGAAAGTAGCTATTAGTTTTCCAATTCGTTTCATCTTCATTTCCCTTTTTTATGAAAACTAACAAATACTCCTAAGGTTCAATAGAGTAAAATTTACCTGTTTTTAAAGAAATATATCCCGACCTTTATATTAAAGTGATAAAATGAGGGCGACTTTACAATTTATAAAAATAAACTTATGGAGTGGAGAGCCTTATTACTTTTGCCTGAAAAAAAATTCCCATGCCTGAATTGACAAAAAATTTAAGTAGTGTATTTTTTAAAAAATATTTCAAATAATCATATTTGGAGGATGCCTCATGCCGATGATTTCTTTACTGATTGCTGATGATCACAATCTCTTCCGTAAAGGTCTGGTTCAAATTTGTGACGTTTTAGGAGGGTTCAACGTTGTTGGAGAGGCTGATAATGGTCGTACTGTGATTGAGCTGGCCAGGCAGTTGAGGCCGGATGTTATTCTGATGGATATTAATATGCCGGTCATGAACGGTGTTGAAGCAACACAAAAAATAATCAAAGCGTGGCCCCAGGCCCGTATCATCATACTCACTATGTATCGACAGGAAGATATGATTTTCCAGGCAATCAAGGCAGGGGCCCGCGGTTATCTCCTTAAAGATATTGATGAGCAGAAACTGATCGATAATGTAAAAACGATTCATCAGGGTGAAGCTTTAATCAGCCCGGATATTGCGGTTAAAATAATTGAAGCGTTTCAGCGCCTCAGCAATCCAAAAGATGATAACAGAGAAAATGAACAATTGACAGCCGGAGAAATGGCTGTTTTACGTCGGATTGCGCAAGGAGAGGAAAACCGTGATATTGCATCAAAATTAAATCTTTCCCAGCGAACCGTGGCAAACCGTTTAAGTGAAATCTATCAAAAACTGCATGTCAACAATCGCACGCAGGCAGCTTTGATAGCGCTTCGTAAAGGATGGGCAAATCTGTATGAGGAAGATTGTTAAATTTACTGCGTAATTGAACAGGGCAGCCTGGTCAAGATTTGAACACCTTCTCCCTCCTGGCTTTTTACTTCAAATTCTCCATTAATCTGTTTAACTCTTTCCTGCATTTGATGAATACCCAAATGCCCGTTTTGATATTTGTCAGCTAAATTTGCCGGATCAAAACCACACCCGTTATCTCTGATTTTTAAAACAATTTGCCGGCCCTCTATCAGTTTCAATTCAATCGATACGGTGCTGGCATTGGCGTGTTTAACAATATTGTTGATGGATTCCTGAATGATCCGAAAGAAAATCAACTCAAGCAATTGAGGTAGGTTTCTCAGTGAGTCAGTCATCGTGACGTGGAACTGAATCTGAAATTGTTCTTGAAATTCAGCTAAAAATTGCATCACAGCTTTTTGAAAACCATTTTCTTCAAGGGAAATCGGGCGCAGTGCAAAGATGGATCTTCGAACCTCCCTGATGCTATCTTTCAGAAGCTCCCGAAAAGTGTCCAACTCTTTATGCATTTTAGATGGTTCATCATCCACGATTTTATGCCAGAGTTTAGCCTTAAACCGCATATAAACCAGGTTCTGAGCCAGGCCGTCATGAATTTCCCTTGCGATGCGGTGTCTTTCCCCGACAATGGCCTTTTCCTCTGATTCAAGCAACTGCCTGAATTTTTTTTCTGATTTTATTGATTGCAGATACGCCTTGTCCCTTTCATCACGTATTAGTTTAAAACGGTAGGCCAGCCCAAGGGAAAACAATGAGTATTCAACAGCAAGCCCTAACTGATGACCTAAATTGATAAAAAAATTGCCTTGTATAATGCCAACGATTTCTAAAATTAATAGAATATTCCCTATAAATCCAAATGAGTATATGAATATATAATATTTAGCCATGGGCGATCCTTTGAAAAAGGCGGCAATACCGCAGGCATAAAACAGAAATAACATCAGGGTTGAAATTCCGTAAGCTAGTTCATAAGACAAAGGGCGATCGATAAAAAAGACCGCAATGCATCCAGCCACCTGGACAAAAATTGAAAATGAAAGAATTGAATCCCACGCGGGAGTAAAGCGTTTAGTTTCCAGAAAGCTTTTTGTGAACAGGGCCAGAAAAACAAATTGACCGAATAATGAGATGAATGAATTGGGTCGTGACAGTTCAGGAAAAGAGGGCCATATATAAAGGATATCAAGGCCGTCGATGGACATTTGGGTGAAGAACATGGTTATTGTTGCTAATACGTAATACAAATAACTGATTTCTTTTACAATTAAATAAATCACAAAATTATAAACGATTAAAATTAACAGCAAACCATAAAAGAGTCCCAATCCAAAAAGGGCTTTATTTTCTTTGCTTATAAATGCTTTAAAATCCCATAAGGTAAAATCAATTTTTGTGTAATCTTTATTTTCTAACCTTAAATAAATATATTGATTGATGCCGGGGGGCAAAATCAGTTCAAATGTGATGGATTTAGTTTTGAGATCCTGACGATTCCGGGGGAAAAATTGTCCATTCTCTTTACTTATAAACCGGCCGTTTTCCAGCGACTGGTAGATTTTGACGTTGTCAATAAAACAGGTATTGGTGTCAAGAATCAAGTGCAGTTTTGAAGAAAGACTATTGGTAATGGGAAAACGCAGCCAATAAACGCTCCCGTTATATTTTAAAGTTCTTTCATCCGGATGGATCATCCGAAAACGGTTTGCAAAATCAAGGGAATCAATCTGTTCAATCTTTAGACCGCCTTCAGTATCTTCAAATAGTTCAAAGTGAGGAAATAACTGATAGCTGTTGTGGACTTCCGGATCAATTTGTACAGAAGCATTTGCCCAAATCGGCGTTGAAAAAAGCGCCAGCACGTTTAATGTAAAAACAATAAAATGGAAAAATAATTTCATCCGGCCTCCATGACCTTTTGCCTGAGTTGCCCATTAATTATTTTTTTAACAAATTTTTTCTTTTCATAAACTTTTTAACATTACCACTGCAATTTTTTGAACGGATGCAGTTTCTAAATCCTGAACATCGATTTTCACAATGAAAAGGAGCTGAGCTGCTATCTTTTGGGTTGATTTTGAGCATACCCCGCCGAAAATCCCCCAAAGCGTAATAATTAATACCAGCCGCCTGCCGGGATTTGGGAATCAGAAAAGTCGTAAACCAAATCAGGAGTAGAATCGGAAATAGCAGGTTGCGGCAGATAATGGTTACGGATATCCAAAAGTCCAAGGCGGCGTAAGATTTTTTCGAGTTTCTGCCCTTTAGGGTATTTAGATCAAGTTATTTTGTAACGATTCCTTAATAGGTCTCAATAACAATTGACGGGGTCTGTGTACCGGGATTCAGGATCTCTTCGAATTTCACATGATATACGGTTTCGGGCACAATCATCCGGGCGATTATCCCCTTGATGACGGTGCCTTTTTCGCATTGGTTTTTAATTTTTACGGCTGCGGTTGACTGGGAAAGAAAAGTGATATGGCTTGATTCGTCTTGTGCTCTTAAGGCCTTCAATCCTTTAATTTCATTTTCTATTTTTTGAATCTCTTCTTCATTATCTTCTACTTCAGCTTCCAAAGCATCCAGACGGAGCTTGAACTCTCTTTCAATCCGTTCCATCTCAGACATCACAGGCTCTGCCGATTCCTCCGATTCCCCGGTGTCAGACTTTTTATCCTCAGATTCCGGATCCATTGGGTCCATTTTCTTTTTAATATGCTTGAGAACATGATCTATGTCCATTTTCTCTGTGGCTGTTATTATCTGTTTTAAAAAATCTTCGGCAATGTCTGTTTCAGGCAGTTTTAAATAAAAGGTTTTGACGGATGAGAAGTCCGGCAGGTTGTACAAATAGGTGAGTTTGCCTTCAAGCCCTTCATACTGATAGAGCTCCGGTGCCTCAATGATGCAGGCCAATGTGTTTAATACCAATTGTTCACAAAGGTGTGTCTCTATTTCATTCACGTCTTTTTGGTAGGTCTCCGTCAGCTCCAAGATCTCACTTTCCTTTTTAAGAACAGACAATTCATCGTTTTTTTGACTGATGGTATGGTCCAGTGTCAGTAGATTGTCCCAGGGTTTCAGGCCAAACCTGAGAACAGCCGGGCCGTGTTCGCCTTTGACAACATCTTTGATTGTCATGCCGTCATAGGCCGTTATTTCGGATCCTGTAACCGTTGAATTAAAGGCCAAAAGTTCGCCGCCGGTCTGAATTTTTGAATCATTGACGGCCTTGGATACGCGAATTGATCCATGGCAGGTGATCTCAGTATTCCCCCCTGATTTACCGATATCTCCGTTTATCTGTATGTCACCGGTACAGATGACACGTCCCAGAAGCGCCCCTTTGAGATCCAGGGAATCGCATCTTAAAACGGCCTCCGGGGTGATGGTGCCGCTGAGCGTAACCGCTGCCGATTCATAGGTGGTTTCCGTATCATTGCTGATATTGCCCCTGATGGTTTTGAGAACCGTTTTCTTAACCACCGGCTCAACCACAAGATTTGTTTCATTCTTTAGCGCAGGAAGACCGTCTATCCGCGCGAAAAAATCAGGGCCTTTCCTGATAACCCCGCTACCGGCATTCAGAGTAAAGATAGATGGTTTTGCAGGTTGGATGGGGTTACCCAGGACGGTTTTTCCGGGTCTTCCTTCCCTGCCGGGAATGATCCGGGCCACAATACAGCCCTTATGAATGAGAAGAGGGGCCTGGTCGCCTTTTATATTTGGTATATCCGGCTCGTTTTCTTTTTCTGGCCCTTCATCTTCCTGGTTTTTTTCGTCCGCGTCTTTTCCTTTTTCAACGGTATCCTCTTTCTCCGGAGGATTGTCCTGCTTGGATTCATCCTGGTCCGGCTCTGTCTTTCCCGGCTCCGGAGGATCCGCTTCCTCCGAATCAGTGTTATCCGGTTCTTCTATGACCGGTTCTGATTCATTGCCAAAGTAGAATTTAACGCTCTCATCGACGCATTGCACCGGCGGATATCCCTTTGCAACCGTGATCTGGACATTCAGTTCGGCATTTCGAATAAAATCTTCCAGAACATCATCGCTCACAATACCGAACGTGATCCCCACCCGCCGAAGCCAGATAAGAAATTCATAGCAGGGAATTTCCGTATCAATTGCTTTTATTTTTTTTGCAAATCCTTCAATGCCGTCTTTGGAGAGGCTGTAGTAAAAATGACTGCTGAGCTTTTTATAAATTTTTAGTTCAGCCTGAGCCGTATACAACGCCTTTTCAAGGTCAAGCCGCCGCTTTTCAAATTGCTTTTGCTGTACAAGGATCTCCTGAATGTCATTGTCGGACATCTCTACGGTTTCCCGGAGGATCTCACCTATGAACCGTGAACTGCCCTTTTCTGTTCTTTCATCTTTCTGAAGCTTTAAAGCCTCAATCACCTGATCTGTGGTCACCCGTTCATTTTTGATTGCAAAGGCCGCGAACCGCTTGTTGATATCGTCTTTTTGCGGTTGCGTCTCTCCCATTTCATTAAAGGCGTCAAGAAGCTGTTCATTTTTAATCCGGTTTTGCGTCAGCAGGATCGTGAGCTGATCCGTGGTGGTGATGAGTCTGTTCTCAACCAGGATTTCTCCGATTTTCATATTGATCTGGTTTTTTTCAAAACACGATTTCTGATATTTAAGGGCCTGGGTTACATTCTCCTCAGAGACCATGCCGTTGGCAACGGCAAGCTTCCCGAACTGCTGATCCTGGCTTTGGGTCTCCAAATGCGCTGTAAAATCGAGCAGATAATCAATCCTTTCATCAGAGACAAGTTCATCCTGCCTGAAAATATCAAGAACATCTATATTTGGATTCTCTTTGGACTCTTCTTCCAACCGCTTGATTAATTCTTCTTTTTTACTGGCAAAAATAAACATGCAGTCACAGGCCAGATTAACAAGGCGTATGTTCTGTTCGGATTGATTTAAGTTTTTAATTGAATCCATTATTCTCTTATTCAAAGCGATTGTTTTTTTAAAAATTCAGTATCGCCTTTAAAAAAGGCTGTGGAGATGATTGTATTTAAATTACAACAAAACAATTCACAAAGCAAAAAATACCGAAAATTAAGTTTTGATTTTCAATCAGGCGGATGAACTTGTTTCAG
>PIVQ01000698.1 GCA_003354055.1 Desulfobacteraceae bacterium
GGCACCACCGCATCAATCATGATATCCGCCCGTTTATTGGCCAGAAAAAGGAGCATGTTCTCCTCCTTTCCCACATAATGGGTAGCAATGCCGTGGGCATCCACATTATCCTTATGCCAACCGTTTCCCAGATTGGTAACCGGTATCAGGTTCAATCGTTTAATATCCTGCGCCGACCGGATTTTATGAATATCTTCCAGTTTTTCATGGTTTTTATACGTATAAATATAAAGAGGCAGGGTATAAAACACTGTTTCACTGACCAGGGCATAGGCCTTTCTCGACTGGGTCGGTACTGTAAGCGTGAAGTCACTAACGCCTTTTTCCACCTCCAATTGTGCCCTTTTCCAGGGACGTTCGTGATATCTTAGAACCAGCCCGAGCTCCTCTTCAAAGACCAGTCTTGAAATATCCACCAGCAGCCCCCGGGCAGCCCCTGCTTCATCCAGATACTCCATGGGTACCCACTGGGGAAAGGCAAAAGTAATATATTGATTCTGTGCGCCGGCTTGGCCGACCCCGAAAAAAAACAATACCCAGATATAAATAGCAATACGCATTTTTTTCATCCATTACGATCCACTGGTTCGATCCGATATTTATTGGAATCGATTGATCAGACCGGCATTTTTATAGACGGCAAGAGTATGAAGGCACCATACCATGGTTATATCCAAATTTCGAATATATAATTTTCGTTTCCTGTTCTTCTGTTTTCAAAATTTTCTGTAAGGCACGAGCATCCCCTGCGACCAACCGGATGATGAATTCTTAAAGGACATGACATGGGCGCTAAACAACACAAAAAAAACCAGATCATTAGGCTGACGCCCCTGGCTCTGGGCCTGGGGATTCTTATTTCGCCGGATACCCTGATCCGTTTGGGAAATTTCATGGGAAACACCGGGTGGACAGGATTGGTGCTGCTGACAGCTGTAATGGTTGTTTTTCTTTTTTTGGCACCAGGCGTAGCGGGCCAGAAAAAGCACAGGGTATGGACCTATCTTCCTCTGACCGTAAAAGCCTTTGCTGCTACCTTCCTGTCCACCGGGGTGCTTGTGTCTTCAGGATTTGTCTTTAACGAAGTATTTCTCTATTGGTTTCCCAATTTCGGATTTGCCTTTTTGCTCCTGGCACTGGTTCTGGCAGTCCACCTGTACGGGATTAAAACAGCCTATACAACCCAGGTCATCTGGGTTTCCCTGACTCTGATCAGCCTGTTGCCCCTGATCATCTCAGGCCTGGTCAGCCCCGACGACCTGTCTCCTGCTTTCCCTGATCAACTGCCCGGACTTTCTGTTTTCTTTGTCCCCCTGATGCTCTGGGTCGGTGTTGATCTGGCAGCACTTGCCCCGACGAGACTTAGCAATGACCAAAAAAAATCAAACGCTCTGGGACTGACCATTGCCGTGGCCGGGATACTATTTTTGCTCTGGGGAACGGTTTCCGTTTTCCAGGTGCCCCTGGCAAAGTTATCCGGCTCAAGTATTCCGCATTTAAAAGCCGCCAGATCTATCCTGGGTGATCCGGGCCGGTATCTCATGGGCGCCGTGATCATTTTCGGCACCCTCTCTTGTGTAAATGCCCTTTTTCTGGCCTGCCGGATATCAGCCGGAAATCTTGTCGGCTTGGAATTTTTTCCCCGCTGGGCCGGGAGATGTGTTCCCATCCTTCTGTCAGCAGTCATCGGCCTGATGATGGCCAAAGGGATGGCGGGCAGCGAAAACCTGGAACTCTGGATTCAGGCCGTGTTTATCCTCTGGCTGCTGAGTTATTCAGGCATTTTTAACCGCCGGCGAAAATCATCGCCTGCCAACACCCTGGCAATGATACTGATTCCCACAGGTGCAGCTTTTCTTCTACTCACAGGCGAGGCCTGGCAATTAAAAACCATTTATTTCCTTGTGATCCTGGGAATTGCATGGGTACCTGGAATTTTATTCACCCTGAAATCATCTTTTGATATGAGAAATAAATAAAGGAGTTATTATGAAAAAAATACTATTGATACTCATCCCTCTGTTCAGCCTTGCCCTTTTTGCCGCCTATTCTGGTGCAGCATCGGTTTCAGTGGTCTCCAAAGAGACCTTGAAAGACTGGATGGAAAATGGTTCGGTCATTGTTCTGGACGCCCGCAGGGGCAGGGACTGGAGTTCATCCGAATTTAAAATCAAAGGGGCTCGCAGAACAGCACCGGATAAATTTTCCAATTGGAAGGCTGATTTTTCCAAAGACCAAAGACTGGTTCTCTATTGCGCCTGACCGAATGAATTCACCAGTGCCGGTCTGGCACAAAAGTTTATGGCAGAAGGGTTTACCGATGTTCATGCTTTAAAAGGCGGATGGCGGGAATGGTTCAGAGCCAAGTTTCCCGTAGATGAAAAATAATCAGGCGAAAAATAATAGGCGGAAAAAGAAGAAACAGGTTCCGGGCGATTGACTGCCCGGAACCTGTTTGTTTTCCCGACCCGGGACACCAGGAAGAGTCCCGGCCGGGGTACCGGATCCGGATGGCTTTCCGGAAATCCGGTGCTCTTCCCGGGAATGGCACGTTCCCGGGAAGAAGACTAAAAATGTTCAGGTACCGAAGGAACGTTCAGGCATATCCACCACAGCAGAATCCATGGCCTTGATTGCCTCCATACGGCCCAGAGTCAGGGGCAAAACCGACTGAATAAAATATTGGGCCGTGGTGATCTGCCCCTGAAAAAAAGCGGCCTCTTTATTCTTTTGAAAAAAATCCACGAGTTCATCATCGCTTTTACCTTTTACCAGCTCTGACAGGGGCTCACTGGCAGAGACGGCCCGCCATAGCAGCATCCAGGCCGCCGTCACATCCCCCATCACATCCAGGAAGGGACTGGCATGGGCAAAGGCGGTTTTAAATTTCTCGGACATGGCGGTTAACCCCATATGATGAGCCGTTTCCGTGAGCTGGGTAAGACAGGTCTCAAGCTTACCTGCCATATCTGCAAGTTCATGCGTTTCTTTTGCCCGGGTGATGGTTTTGGATATTTCTCCTACCAGATCCATGAAGACCTTTCCCTTGTTCATGCCCAGTTTCCGGGCCAGAAGGTCCATGGCCTGGATACCGTTGGTGCCTTCATAGATGGGGGCAACCCTGGCATCTCTTAAAATCTGTTCCACCGGAAAATCTTTGGTATATCCGTATCCTCCGAACACCTGGATGGCCATGGAGGAGACATCAACACCCCGGTCGGTACACCAGGATTTAAGGATGGGCGTGAGCAGATCCAGCAGGGCCTTATGGTATTCTCTTTCCTGATCGTCCGTGGCCAGGCTCTCTTTTTCCACGAGGTATCCGCCGTAATAGACCATGGACCGTATAGCCTCCACATGGGCCTTCATCCAGAGCAGCATGCGCCTTACATCCGGGTGCTGGATAATGGGGACCTGGGGGGCATTCTGGTCCAGAGCATTTTCCAGAGCCCGCCCCTGGAGTCGTTCCCTGGCATGACCCAGGGCATGGGAGTAGGCTAGGGCCGCACAGTTCAGGCCGATACCCGCCACCATGATTCTGGCATCGTTCATCATCTGGAACATCACCTTCATGCCCTTGTTTTCCTCGCCCAGGAGAAGTCCCCTGCATTGGCCCTTGGAACCGTATGTCAGGCTGCAGGTAGCCGATCCGTGAATGCCCATCTTTTCCTCTATACCGGTACAGACAATATCGTTGTCATCTCCCTGGCTGCCGTCTTCGTTGACCCAGATCTTGGGAACGATGAACAGGGAAATCCCCTTGGTACCGACCGGAGCTCCTTCTATCCTGGCCAAAACAGGGTGGATGATATTTTCTGTAAGATCGTGATCCCCGGAGGT
>PIVQ01001530.1 GCA_003354055.1 Desulfobacteraceae bacterium
TATTTTATTCATATAAAAAAATAGCAAATGAAAGTTATAAATTTCAAAGGAAATTTATCAATCAATTTGATTTTAAAGCATATAAAAGAAGAGATAAAAAAGATATAGTTGGTGTAAATATTCATGGGAGAACATTATGGTATTCAAAAAAAAGAATTAAATATTTTTGCTAAAATATCTATATATTTAAAATTGATTTTATATGATTAATTAAATTATATAATGACTATTTTACAAAAATATCATGAGTTTTTACAAGAAAAAAACATTACTGATTATCCAGAATTACTCATTGAATTAATAAGTGAACCTTATTATTTACACGTATCTTCTGATGAAAAACATTCAGATTTAGTTTTATTTAATATAACTGATGAAACAGATTTAGAATTAGATATAACTAATATTTTTGATGGTTTAATTATAAGTAAAATTAATATTAAAGAAATTATATGTTATTCTGGTAATTTTCATGATGATATTAAAAAGGAAAATATTAATTCTTTATTTAATTTTAATTTAAAAGGAATTACGTTTAAACAAATTGAAGATGGAACTTATATTAGATTATTTTATTATAATGATGAATGGATTGTTTCAACAATAACCAATATTGATGCTAATAAAGAGATTATTAAAGAATCAGAAACTATGACAGTTAAAAATGTTTTTGATATATTTTGTTCTCATTATTTTAATTATAATAGATTTTTAAATAAACAATATGTTTATTTTTTCACACTTGATACCTCATTATATAAAAGAAACTTAATTCATATGGATACATTTAATGCATTTTCTTCATTTAAAAAAGTTACTCATAGATTACCTTTAAAATCATCAGTAGAAGTTAATTTTAAAAATATTCCAAACTTATTAGAAACATGTTCATTATCAAAACATACTACTATCGGATTTTTTATTTATGATAATAAT
>PIVQ01001531.1 GCA_003354055.1 Desulfobacteraceae bacterium
TAAACTAAAGTCTTGGTAAACGTGGCGGTCCATATCGCTAAGCGATAATTGCACTTTCATAATGGTGGATTTAAGAGCCATAACAACTAATCTAAAAAAATTTGCGCCAGTATAGCGCATTAATACCCAAACCACCTCAAGATACAGAGTTCAGCGTTTCATTGGAGCCCAAAAAAGGATTACCCTGCAAATAGGTTTTTTTAAGTGGTAACACAAACTGAAAATCGTATAGAAAAAGTATTTTCTTCAAAAGAAGATTTTCTTAATTATCTTATTAACTAGTAAATGTCGCGTTGGCGACGGCAACCAAAGAGAAGTAACCGCCGACTTCTCTTTGGAATCTCTCGGCGCCCCGAGCATTTTGCACTTTCCTCAAAGCCTAAATTGATATGAACGCAAAGGCCGTGTAAGGCACATCCATGTGTAGTGGTACAGTGATTTTGGCCACCCATTAAGAAAGAAATGTTATGCTAATAAGCATACAAATTTGGGTGAAAAAATGACGAAATTAAAACGCGCAACATATTCAGCGGCAATTAAATTAGAAACGGCTCAGCTTGTAGTAGACCAAGGTTATACGCAAGAAGACGCAGCAAAAGCGATGGGGGTGGGTAAATCAACCGTAAGTAAGTGGGTTACTCAATTAAAGCTAGAACGTAATGGTCAGACACCCTTAGCTTCACCAATGACGCCCGAACAAATTGAAATCCGTGAGCTTAAAAAGCAAATACAACGCATTGAATTAGAAAAGGATATCTTAAAAAAGGCTACGGTGAATTCAATAGGTCAATGCAACACCTTATAATTGATTATTAATTAGGTTGTTATGACTGACTTATCAAAACGTGGTTTAAGTGATATTGAAAAGCTGAAAGCATGGTTCTTATGGCGTGAAGGTAAAACGCTTAGCGAAATAGGCTTGACGCTTGATAGG
>PIVQ01000699.1 GCA_003354055.1 Desulfobacteraceae bacterium
TTTGGTATGATTTTCTTTTTTGAACCGTGACAAAAATGAACATTTGCTTGAAATTAAGATAAGTATTTAATTTAATAGGAAATATCAGGATTTGTTACGTCAAGTGATCTATAAAGTTGAATTTTGGTTTTTCAAGCCAGGCACAATATATGGTAGTTGGACAATTTTAGATAAGACCTTCAATGATAGACATATTGTGGATTTTGATTAGGATAATAATTGTTGAGTCGGAAAAATCGGAAAAACTCAATTTTTTATATTGAGTTGAATTTGAAAGGAAAGGATAGAAAACAATTTTGGGCTCATAGAGCTACCGGGATTCAAATCAATTGCTTACCTTTTACTTCAAAAACGGCTTTGGCACATGTGGTAAACCCATCCACTGGGCAAGGTCATTATAGCCTTTGGCGATATCTTGTCCGATACTTATTCCATGCTTAATACCCTTAACTGTTTTGTGTAGCTTTGAGTCTTTTTCGCCTAAATCGACTACTAACCGATTTAGCATATTGGCTATGCCTTTCTTTTTGACCTCTTCTTGACTTTTAAATTTTTCAGCCTTTTCTAATGATTTTGCGGCATTTTCCAGTTCCTTTGCTTCTGTTTTATTACCTCCTTGGCTCAGCAACAAAGCCAATTCATTCAAATTGCCTTGCAATCCAATATTGCAATCACGAAAATTAAAAGTGGTTTTTATGATTCTATGTCCTTGCCCACCAGAGATTATGTTTTCAGCTTTTATATTAAAATTATTAACGACACCCGCCATAGGAATATCCCGATCTGTGTAATCATCATAATATGGCTTTTGTCTTTCATAGTGATTATATATTTTTTCATCTAACAACCACAAATCATTCTTTATATCTATTTCATCGGGTATTTGTCCAAATCTATCTATCTTATAGTGCAGTTCTGGTTTCTGGCTTTTGTAGCTACTAAAGATATCATTGAGTGTTTCTCTTAATAAACTGATATAGTTTGTTTTATCCTTTCCTTTTACCGATACACTTATCGTGCGGTCGTTTTCTCTCACCATTGCAATACTTCCTTTGCCATCTTCTAAAACGGCTCCATAACGCCATCCAAAATAAATTTTCTTTTCTTGTCTTATCTCTTGTCTTATCTCTTGATTATGTCGAATGATAAAACGAGAAATAGTATTGGGGGGTAATGGTTGTTCTGCCTTGTATCGTAGCATTAAACTCTCTCCGACAGGGAAATCGGGTATTTTGGCAGGACGGTCTTCTTTCAATAAATGGGGTATTATTAATCGTTTTTCTGCCTCTATTTCATAAGCCAATTCATAATACTTCATCAAATTAAATATGAATCCATGCCTACTTGCAGGATAACGGATTGCATCATCTTCAAATGCTTTTACAAAATCATCTAAAATCAACTCGTACCTTTTCTGTTCGTTCACCCAATTGATAATTTTATAAACACCATGGCTTATCCATTCGGGATTCAATATCAACATATTAAAGTCTTCCATGTGCTGATACCATAGAGTTACACCCAGAGAGTGCAGGTCTTTTAAAAGTTTTTCTTTATCATCTACACCATGTGCGTCGGCTAATTCCTCAAACTTTTCTTTTGTGATGTATTCCAGACCCTTCTCCTTTTTATTCTTGATAAAAAGGTCCTCTAAATCTTCTTTTACCTCGTAGTAGTTCTTGGGGATTTCTTGCTTTTCCCAGGATGGATTATTTTTAATGTACGCTGCCACATCATTACGAAAAGCCTTTAAACCTTTTTTATTATCTTGGATGGAAAAGGTATAAACCTCAGCAATAGAATATTTTTCTCGCAAGAAATTGATTGGAATATTCACACGATGTTGATCACGTTCGTTAACCAATATAATGGCTTGTGAGTCTCCACCATAGTTTTTCATGTGGTCGAGCCAATATTTTATCCTGTTTCTATCTTCAGTTCGTCCATCATAAACCATAAGATAAAGGCAACGCTCTGATAAAAAAAGTTGGTGTACTGCATGGGTAACCGTATGCCCGGCAAAATCCCAAATACGCACTTTCATATTTTCATTTTCTAATTTCCACAGCATCGTATCAACTCCGGCGGTACTCTCATCATCTGCGGTCATAGGGGCATCAGGGTCAATTAACCTTCTTGCTATGCAGGTTTTACCTGCTCCCTTGTCCCCTAAGACAATAATACGAGCTTCATTGAGTCGTGTAGCGCCTTTTTCCAACGCTATTAAATAATTGGCGACAGAGGCCGCTCCCTGTTCCCGTATTTCCGCTGGAACATTCATGCGTCTTTCCAGCGCTTTTTTATCCAAAACAAAATCATCATCAAAAATACATTTATACAAATCACCCCAATATGTACAACCTTCAACCTTAAGTGCCTTTTGAAAATTTTCCCATATTTTACCATACGATTCAGCAGATACCAGTTCCTTTCCATTCTCTTGTAAGGTTATCAAATCTTGTAATATTATTGAGGAAAAGCTTTCATATATTCCTTCAGCATTGAAAACAGAAGCGCCGTAGGCGTCAGCGGCGGCGGCAGCAGCGTAGGCTTTTGCAATGGTGTAAGTGAAGGATGAGACGTAGGCGGCGGCGTAGGCGGCGGAGGCGGCGGTGTAAGCAGCGGAATGGGCGGCGTCGGTAGCGACAACGTCAGCAGCGGAATGGGCGGCGTCGGTAGCGACAACGTCAGCAGCGGAATGGGCGGCGTCGTAGGCGACAGCGGCAGCCGTGGCGGCAGAGGCGGCGTCGTAGGCGACAGCGTAGGCGGCGGTGTCGGTGACTCCGTAGACGGAAGAGACGTTAGCGGCGGTGTAAGCACTACTATCTATGGCATAAAATATAGAATAGATGTGCTTTTGCATCTTCTCTTTCTTCCAAAAGTTAAAATTCCCGCTATTACCCAAAAAAGGCAAGGCACGCACCGAACAAATCCATGCAAATTTCAAATACTGATCTGTATTCAGTTTTTTTAATTTTGACTTTATTTTCTCCTTGAAGGCATTTCGATTCATTAGGTATTTTCCTATTTTAATTACCCTTTCTAATAGCGGTAAATATATTTTTTAATTCTATTCCCTGCTTAGCGGTCTAAACACAATATACTATTGTGTTTTTACGTTCATAAAGGATTCAAAGCAATAAAGTCCAATAACCACTTGAAATATATATTACCAAATAAAAGTTGAGAAGTTTGTATCAAGCAAAAATACAGTTGTAAACTGTATGATTCAAATATATAAAAAATCAACACCCATTGATTTGATTTCCCATTAAGCTAATTGGAGATAAAGCTCCTCAGATGAAACTCAACAATACTTGCATTAACCATAATTCGGTTTAGGTGCGCAGTCGGGTATAAAGACTTCGATTTTCAATCACAGCTCAAACCCCATATCTTGTGTTTGTCCCTTTCTGCCGAAAAAGCATGATTATATATTATTTTGATTACCCTGCGGTGGCAGAGATCCGGGGCATCAAAACACGATTTCAGAATTCAACTTTCTATTCTAAATAAGTTTATTTCCAGCCTATCTGTCCAAATACAATATGTTGCGTCTCCATCAAATATGTGGATTGACAATTTATCATCGTGCAGATAATGTAACCGTTGAAGATCCCACCAAATAAAGTCATATTTCAATTCTAAGAAGGAGATAGACAATGGACTCAAAAGATTTCCAGAAAGCCTATGGTAAACTTGTAGCAAAGGCATGGGAAGACGAGGCATTCAAAACAGAATTGATGTCAGATCCCATGAAGGTGTTCAAGGAAAACAGCATTGAAGTCCCTGATGGCATTGAGATCCGCATGGTTGAGAATACCGC
>PIVQ01000700.1 GCA_003354055.1 Desulfobacteraceae bacterium
CAGATCTATACCCATGTGAGCATGGACAGACTGGTTCAGGTTTATGACAAAGCACACCCAAGGAGTTAAAATAATGCAGACAGAAACATTCCACGGAACCACCATCCTTGCCATGCGCAGGGAAAATACAGTGGTGGTGGCCGGTGACGGTCAGGTCACTCTTGGCAACATTGTGACCAAACATAAGGCAAAAAAGGTCAGACGTATTTATAACGACAAAATTATCACAGGTTTTGCCGGGGCCACGGCAGATGCCCTGACCCTGTCCGAAAAACTGGAGCAAAAACTGGAACGGTACAACGGCAACCTCACACGGGCGAGTGTGGAACTGGCCCGTGACTGGCGGACCGACAAATACCTTCGCCGTCTTGAGGCCATGATGATTGCAGCTGACGAGAATAAGACCTATCTTCTGTCAGGTAACGGAGATGTAATCGAACCGGATGACGGCATCATCAGCATTGGTTCAGGCAGTGTATCCGCTCAGTCGGCAGCAGTTGCTTTAAACGAAAATACAGAACTTACGCCCAGACAGGTTGTGGAAAAGGCCATGAAAATTGCCGGTGATCTTTGCATATACACAAATCACCATATCACCATCGAAGAAATAACCTCATAGTAAAGAAGACCCTCATATGAAAGATTTAAAACCCCAGGAAATTGTAACCGAGCTTGATAAATACATCATCGGCCAGAATGATGCCAAAAAATCAGTGGCCATTGCCCTGAGAAACCGATGGCGGCGCATGCAGCTTGAAAAAGATCTCCAGGAAGAAATTGCGCCTAAAAATATTATACTTATCGGCCCGACAGGTGTGGGGAAAACTGAGATTGCAAGACGTCTTGCCAATCTTACTGACTCTCCTTTCTATAAAGTTGAGGCCTCCAAGTTCACCGAGGTCGGTTATGTGGGCCGGGATGTGGAATCCATGATCCGGGACATTGTTGAACTTACAGTAAATAAGCTTAGAGGGCGCCAGCAGGAAGCTGTTCAGGAAAAGGCCGCCAAGATAGCTGAAGAACGGGTTCTGGATCTGCTGCTCCCCCCGTCGACGCCTTCAGCAGGGTTTGATTTTGGTTCGGATGAGAAACCCGCTGCCCAGGAGGAAAAACCCAGCGCAGGTACCAGAGAAAAGCTGAGAACAATGCTGCTTAAGGGAAAGCTTGACAAGAGGGAAGTTGATCTGGATGTGGCAGACAAGAGTTCACCTATGGTTGAGATTTTTTCAAACTCCGGTATTGAAGAGATGGGAATTAATGTCAAGGACATGCTGGGTAACTTTATGCCCAAAAACACCAAACGCCGCAAATTGAAAGTCAAGGAAGCCCTAAAAATAATCACTCAGGATGAAGCTGCCCATCTTGTGGACATGGAACGGGTGAAAACCGATGCCATTACCATGGTGGAACAATCCGGCATTATTTTTATTGATGAAATCGATAAAATTGCAGGCAAGGAAAAAAGTCAGGGCCCTGAGGTTTCCAAAGAAGGAGTTCAGCGGGATCTTCTGCCCATAGTGGAGGGAAGTTCGGTACCTACCAAATACGGCACCGTTAAAACAGATCATATTCTCTTTATAGCGTCAGGCGCATTCCATGTATCCAAGCCCTCGGATTTGATTCCCGAACTTCAGGGACGCTTTCCCATCCGCGTAGAGCTTAACTCTCTGGGTGCCAATGAATTTTCCCGCATTCTCACCGAACCTAAAAACGCATTGGTACTGCAATATATTGCCCTGCTTAGAACCGAAGGGGTGATAATCTCCTTTACCCAGGATGCGGTGGAGAAGATTGCTGAAATTGCCGTGGAGGTCAATGAGAGTACTGAAAATATCGGTGCCAGACGATTGCACACCCTCATGGAAAAATTATTGGAAGAAATTTTGTTCCATGCACCGGATGTGGATGAGAAAGAGATCACCATTGATGCCGAGTTTGTGTCGGAACAACTCATGGATATTGTCAAGAATGAAGACTTAAGCAGGTATATCCTATGACAAATACAGTTGCTGACATACTCATCGAGGCATTGCCCTACATCAGGCGGTTTACAGGTAAAACAGTCGTTATTAAGTACGGCGGCCATGCCATGGTTGATGAAAAACTCAAGCAGGACTTTGCAAATGATATTGTCCTTCTAAAAACAATCGGCGTGAATCCTGTGGTGGTTCACGGCGGCGGTCCCCAGATTAATAAAGTGCTGGATGCCATGGGCATTACCTCTACCTTTATAAGAGGTATGCGGTATACTGATGATGCCACCATGGATGTGGTGGAAATGGTTCTGGGCGGCAAGGTGAACAAGGATATTGTGGCCAGAATCAACCGGGAAGGGGGCAGGGCAGTCGGCCTTACCGGCAAGGACGGCGGCCTGATACTTGCTGAAAAGATGAAGATCTATCATCAGGAAGATGAGAGCAAACCGCCTGAAATCATAGATCCGGGCATGGTGGGGGATGTTTCTTCCGTGAATCCCGAAATTATCCACACTCTCACAGCTAAAGGATTTATCCCCATCATTGCACCGGTGGGTATCGGCAGCAAGGGAGAGACATATAACATCAATGCTGATGTGGTGGCCTCAAAGATTGCGGCTGCCCTTGATGCGGAACGTCTGATTCTGGTCACAGATGTGGATGGAGTTCTGGATCCGGACAAACGCCTGATCTCTTCTGTCAATGACGGTGAAATCAACGAGATGATCTCTGACGGCCGAATCCAGGGCGGTATGATTCCCAAGGTGGAATGTGCCCTTGGCGCACTTAAATCAGGAGTAAAAAAATCCCATATCATCAACGGTAAAACACCCCATGCGGTTATCTTAGAATTGTTCACCGATTCAGGCATCGGTACCCAGGTGTTTACACAGTAGATTTTAATAAGATAAGGGTAAGAAAAGGGATAAAAAGTGAGCATTCAAACCACAGAAGACTTTGTATTTCAAACCTATCTTCGCCAGGGCAGACCTTTTGTAAAAGGTGAGGGCATGACTCTGACAGATGATCAGGGCAAAACCTATACGGATTTTCTGGCCGGTATTGCCGTTTGTAATCTGGGCCATTGCCATCCTTCCGTAACAAAAGCCATAGAGACCCAGGCAAAAACCCTGGTCCATGTGTCAAACCTCTTTTATACCCAGCCCCAGGCAGATCTTGCACAAGGACTTGTGGAAAAAAGCTTTGCAGACCGGGTCTTTTTTGCCAATTCCGGTGCCGAGGCAAATGAAGCAGCCATCAAGCTTGCCCGCAGATACTTTCAGCGCAGCGGAAAAAAAAACAGATACCGTATCATTACCATGACCCAGAGCTTTCACGGCAGGACCATGGCCACCCTGACCGCCACAGGCCAGGATAAAATCAAAGAGGGCTTTTATCCTTTGCTTGAAGGCTTTTCCCATGTGCCGTTCAACGATTTTGCGGCACTCGAAAAAGAGTTAGACGATACTGTCTGTGCCGTGATGATGGAACCGATTCAGGGGGAAGGCGGGGTAATTCCGGCAGATCCTGACTATCTTGCAAAAGTCCGGCAGTTATGCACAGACACCGGTACCCTGCTGATCTTTGATGAAATCCAGGTCGGTATGGGCCGCTGCGGTACCTTGTTTGCCCATCAGTTTTACGGAATAACCCCGGATATCATGACCCTGGCCAAAGCCCTGGCCAACGGCATTCCCATCGGGGCCATGCTGGCAACGGCCCAAGCTGCAAAAGGCTTTGACTACGGCAGCCATGCCACCACATTCGGCGGCACCCCCCTGGCCACGGCCGCAGCCCTTGAGGTATTGAACATCATTTCAGACAGGGCCTTTCTTCAGGATGTGGAAGA
>PIVQ01000701.1 GCA_003354055.1 Desulfobacteraceae bacterium
GATAAGAAAGTATCTGATACATTAATTAGATTTTCAGGAGAAAAAAGATTAAATGGAGGAGGAACATTCGGTTATCTTATTAGAAAAAGAGGAGCAAGAAAATATATTGAATTAGCAAATAAAAAGAAAATACAACAGGCTATTGATTGGTTTATGATTGAACAGTTTGAAGAAGTTGTATCTTATAAAGCAACACCAGAATTAATTTTCTCAAAAGTATATGATCCGAATGATAAAAATGATAGTAGTGATGTTCAAAGTAAATTAACACAAATTAAAGTAAACCAAAAACCTATTAAACAACCAACAGAAAAAGAATTTATAGAAGAATTTGATGATGAAGATTTATTTGATATTATTGAATCTGATAACGAAGATGATAAGTTATTTGAAATTATAGAAGAAGCTGATAAATCAAAAACAGTTAATGAATTATATAAAAATGAAAGTTATAATGAAGTTTTAATAAATAATAATGTTTATTTTAAGAGTGATAGTAATAATTTATTTAAAATAAAAGATGATATTTTATCATATCATGGTGTTTTTAAAAATAATAAAATTATTCAGAAAAGTGTTCCAAGATATAAGTTTAACCTTCATATTAAACAACAACAAGATAGAGAATTTATTTTATTTTATATTGATGAAAAATTACCTTATTCTTTAAGAAAAATAATGGAATCATATGTTAATAAATATAATGTTATAATAATTGGTAAATTATTATATAATGTTATAATTAATGGTATTATTTATATTTACTTAAATACTAATACTTTAATAAATAGTGTTATAAAACAATTTAAAATATCAAAGATATTTACTAATAATTTAAATATTCTTTTATATACAGAGAAAAAAGATTCACAAAAGTTTTATTATATTCACACATCACTTAATTTATTTCCATCATATGATAATAAAAGTATGAAAAATAATGGAGTTGGTTATTTTAAGAATATGATTCATAATTTTGATAAATTATTATTCTTTTCTCAAAGTGAGTTAGACTACTTTAAACATTTTTTAAATGTTCAAGATATTAAAAATACATCATTAGTTTCTTATCCATTATTAGCTCAAAAAGTAGAGAATATTAAAAAAGAGAATATTATTATTTCATATGATAAACATCCTACACAACTTGTAGAGTTTTTCAAACATTTCAATAAATTAATGAATAATATATATAAATTAGTAATATTTAATGATGATATTAAAAACTTACCAATGAAAGATATTATTATTTTACCAAGAAATGAACATAACTTTAATGTTATTTTACAAAAAGCAAAATTATTCATTACATTTGAAACATTAGATTATACTAATTATAATATCTTATCGGCAATGTATAATAATGTGTTATGTATTATTCCAAAATATTATAAAGAATTAAAAAATAAGGCTGTATCATTTGATGTTATTACAATGGATACTTTAAAAATGATTAAAGATAAATTAGATAATCCAAAAAAATTAAATATATATAAAAGTATTCATAAAAAGGTAATAGAAAATCATATTAAAACTAACATTTGGAATGAATTAATTGTATAGAGGTTTAAAAAAATATTTATTAATTATATAATAAATATGGCTAATCAAAACTTTAAAATTACTATTGGAATAATATTATTTGTTATCATATTATTAATATTTATTTCTGTTAGACGAAAAGAAAATTATGGCGTATTTTCACATAGAAGTAATCTACGTGGTATTGATAAATTATCCAGGGCACATTATACATTAGAAGAATTGAAGCACCAATACCCATATAACTATTGGAATGAACCTAATGAAAGTATATATGATAAAGATATTAAAAAATATAATTCAAAAAGATTTAATCCAGAATATTTAATGTAATTATTAAAATTGATTATAATATATAATAATAATTATGAATAAAACTTTATACTTTATTAGACACGCTGAGGCAGAACACAATCCGGATGTTGATAAATATGGTAAAGATATTTTAACTGATTGGAAATATTTTGATGCTAAATTAACAGAATATGGAAAAGAACAGAGAGAAGGATTACTTAAAAAAGATGAATTAAAGGAGGTTGATATAATATTTGTATCACCATTAACAAGAACGTTAGAAACATCTGAAGTTTTATATAATTTAAAAAAACCAATTGTAGCATTAGAATTAGTAAGAGAACGATTAGGTATTAGACCTTGTGATAAAAGAAGAAGTATTACTGAACAAAAAGAAAGATTTACAAAAATAGATTTTAATTTGTGTGAAGATGATGAGGATAAATTATGGAAACTAAATCATAGAGAGACAGAGGAAGAATTAAAACAAAGAATAGAATTGTTTTTGAAATGGATAAAAACAAGAAAATATAATAAAATAGCAATTATCACACATAATGGTTATATTTTAAGATTATGTAATAAGGTATTAAATATTAAAGTAGAAAAAGTAAAAAATTGTGATATATTTAAAATTGAATTATAATCCATAAAAATAATAAAATTGATTTGTAATATATTTATAATTAAAAATTATTTTCCTAAACTCTTAAACAACTTTTTTAAAACTTTTTTAAAACTTTTAAAAACTCTTAATAACTTTTTTAATTAACAACTTAAACATTATGTTTTTCTCAAAATTATTCAATAAAAAACAAGAATATTTAAATACATTTAAAGATTGTTGTCATTGTGGAAATGGTCATTTAAAATTAAAAAAATGTCATGACTGCGAAGAAAGAATAATTTGCACAGTATGTTTCAAACAAGAAGAAAAAGTATTATGTAAATCTTGTGATGAACAATATGAAAAACAATTTTCACAAATTAAAAAAGAAATAACAAAAGAAGAGAAGAAAAGTAAATATAATTCAAAAAATGATAGTTTATCATATTCATTATTATAAGTTAATTTTTTAAAAACAAGATATTATAATGGACTTATTTTTTTAAATTATTATTAAAATTGATTAAAATATTAATACCAATAATGACTACTTTAAATAAAGATACTAGTCAAGTAATTTTTAATTTTTTATCACTTGATGATAAATTTGTTTTTCATAAATATTCTGAAAAATATGATACTGATAATTTAAGTTTTACAAATAAAACTATTAATTATATTAATAATATGGATAGTAAAAAATGGGCTTTTGTTTGCCATAAAAATAAAACTTTAAATGAAACTTTTATTAATAATCATAAAGATAAAATTAAATGGGATATATTCGCACATTTTAAAAAACTTGATGAAAGTTTTATTCAAAAATATATTGATAAATTTAATTTAAAAATAATTCTTCAATCTCAAAAATTAAGTGAAGATTTTTTAATAAAAAATATTAATAGATTTTATCAACGACTTTGGGAAGAAATTTCACATAGCCAAATATTATCAATTAATTTTATTAAAATATATAAAGATAAAATAGCATTTGAACATTTGAGTTTTAATAAATGTTTAACAAATGAAATTATAAGAGAGTTTAAAAATGATTTAGATTGGGACGTTATTAGTGAATGTTATAAGATGGATAGTGATTTCGTAACAGAATTTAATAATAAAATTAACTGGGAATTATATGATATGAATTTGCATTGGAGTTAAAAATTAATATAAAAAGTAAAATTGAATATAGTATTATATTTAACTTTACAATGGAACAAGTAAAAGAAATTATTAATAATTTAGAAATTGACACTACTGATTTATCTAATAATGATATTAATTTAATAACTAATCAAGTTTTTAATACATTATATCAAGTTAATAACAATATTGAATATACTTCTATATATTCTTCTGTTATTTCAGTAATTAATAA
>PIVQ01000702.1 GCA_003354055.1 Desulfobacteraceae bacterium
TTCAAGGGCTCGTTGGCTGTGATATCCATGGGAATATAATCGGCAAAGACCCCGAAAGAAAGGGAAAGCTGCCGCATCACCCTGCGGTCATAGACCTGGGCAAAAATGGGATTATCTCCCCTGTAGGCAGCCAGGGCCAGGATGGAAGCCCCGGTCAAAGAATCAGCCACAATGCCTTTGGTGGGCAGGCGGAGGGCAGCCTTGACAGCAGCTTTTGCAAGATATGCCGTGACCTTGTTCTCTATTGTATAGGGCACATCAATAAATGAGCTCCGTTTTTCCTGCACCTCTTCGGCGATTTTAGCCATGGTTCTGACAGACACCTCCGGGTATTTACCATTGGCGGTTTCACCTGACAGCATCAGGGCATCTGCATGGTCCAGACAGGCATTGGCCACATCAGAGACCTCGGCCCGTGTGGGTCTGGGGGATTCTATCATTGAGTGAAGCATCTGGGTGGCCACGATTACAGGCCGCCGCAGTTCAACACAGGTCTGGACAATCTGTTTCTGGATCAAAGGGATTTGTTCCGTGGGTATTTCCACAGCCAGATCCCCACGGGCAATCATCACCCCGTAAGCCTTTTCCAGTATTTCGTATAAATATTTCACCCCTTCGGCATTCTCAATCTTGGCAATGATTTTGATCGTGGATTTTTTCCTGTCCAGAATGTTTTGAACGGCAAGCACATCCTCCTGATTCCTTACAAAGGAATGGGCGATGAAATCAAGGTCATTATCAGCGGCGAACTCAATAAAACCCTTGTCCTTTTCACTCAGAGCCGGCAGCTTCACATGGACCGAAGGGATATTGATACTTTTCCTGGGATGGATCACCCCGTCGTTTTCCACATGGCAGATCAGATAGTCATCATCTTTTTTCATCACGGCAAGAGCTATGTATCCGTCATCCACCAGTACGGAAGAGCCCACCGGAACATCTTTTACAAAATAGGGATAGGATACACAGATCACATCATCTTTTGACATCTCGTCAGGCGCCCCTTTGATACGGATATAATCCCCGTGCTTAACGCTCAGGGGTTTTTCCGCATCACAGGTCCTGATTTCCGGTCCTTTGGTATCAAGGAGTATCCCGATTTTGTCAGATACTTCCCTCGTGTTTTCAATGACTTCCAGAGCGTCGTCATGGGTCATATGCGCCGTATTCAGGCGGACAACATTCATACCGGCATCGTAAAGGCGCCCGATAAATTCCGGTGAACAGTTCAGATTGGATACAGTGGCTATAATTTTAGTTTTACGCATTTTCACGGAAGCCTCCTTTTCGGCACAGGATCATGATAAAATTTTCTATCCCTGTTTTTGCATCTGCACCTGAGGATTTGAGGCGAAAATCAAGGTCGCCCAGAGCCATCAGAGCTGCAGTTAATTCGTGCAGGGAAAAGTTTTCTGATTTCTGGAAATTCTGAAACACAGGATACGGGTTTTTAGGATTGGGGGCAAGCAAAAGATCATTGGCCGGCTTTTTCTTCTTTTTTCCCCCTTTGACATCACCAACGGGCTCCAATAGGCGGTCCCGGTCGCTATCTGCTTTGGCCATGGCCGTGTCATAGGCTGTAATTTTCGGCATCATCACCTGCTTAAATCCGTTAAAATGCATGGTTCTTAACGGAGGCAGGCCCTGGCCTTCCTGATAAAGCCCTGCAACAAAACATTTAATATTCAAAAGTTTTCTGACCTGATTTTCCAGGGACTTTAAAATCTGTAAAGGGTGAAAGCCTTCTGAAAACAAAGAGGATAACAGCGTCAGGGCTTTGGCACCGTCCCGGTCCATAATGGCATTAGTCAGGCTGAAAATGGGATCTTTTTTATCCCTGTGCACCACAGCCATAATATCCGCCACTGTTATCTTCGGACGGGTACCGGTATAGGCCAGCAGTTTTTCAATATTCCCGGCAAAGAGATCCGGGTTGAACCCGGTCTGATCCACCAGAGCATTGAATCCGGCCTGGTCCATCTGTTTGTTGGTACCGGACAATAATTGCCGGGCCAAATCTCTGAGGACGGCCCGCTGTTCTTCAAGGTCTGCCTTTCTAACACCCTGGGCAACGATGCAGTCTATAACTGCCCCTTGTTCCAGCAGCAGTTTATAGATCTTTTTGCGCTTGTCAGGAGCTGTACTGGTCATGACCAGGATGTGGTTTTCCGGAATCCCTTTTTCAATAAGATCAGCCAGAAGATCTAAATCTTTTTTGGTATAGGAAATCTCGGATGAATTGGTCTTTGCAGAGAATAAAGGCGCATCCTTTACTGCAATCACCTTTTTGGACTGGATAAAGGAAAAGGTCGACACCTGTTCAATAATGTCCCCCACAGGGGTGGCCCTGCCGTCAAGGCTCTCCAGAGCAAATTCCTTTGGCAGTCCTTTGAGAAGGACCGAGGTCAGGGCATCAAACGCCTGACGGACCAGAAAGGACTCTCCGCAGATCAAAAAGACCTGTGGTGCGCCCTCCCCTGTTAAAGATGCCAGGGAATGGTTAAGGGTATTATGCTTAATCAGTGCCATGGACTGACCTTAGGCGTATAATCATAAATCCAAGGGCCAGACAGGAAACCATAAGGCCGATGCCCTGGGACAGGGAGAGGAATTCAAAGAAAAAATCCCCCCTAAAGTCCCCTCTGAAATATTCAATAACAGCCCTGAACACAGAGTAGAGCATGACGTAGCTTAAAAAGACCATACCATCAAACCGTTTGCGTTTCTGAATGGCCAGCAGCACAAGAAAAAGGATGAAATTGGACATAACCATATAGAGCTGGGTGGGATGGAGCAGCACATTAAGGGGCGCCAGACTCTGGGGATGACTGAATGAAATGGCAAAGGGCAGGTCACAGGTTTTACCGTAGCAACACCCGGCAAACAGACAGCCGAACCTTCCTACCGCATGTCCGAGGGCAAGACCCGGAGCCAGGATATCAGCGGTTTTCCAGATATCCATATGCCTGATCTTTAAAAAAACAACCGCAGCCAGGGTGGCAAAGAGAAATCCACCGAAAAAGACCAGGCCGCCTTCCCATATTCTGAAGATATCAAGGAGGTTGTCCTTATATGCATCAAAATTAATGGCCACGTAAAGAAGCCTCGCCCCGACAATGGCAGACAAAAGAACGGTGAAAAAAATATCAGACACGGTCCGATCTGACATTCCATAGAATCTGGCATTCCGCTTGGTAAACCAGATGGCAGTGATAAAGCCCAGGGCCAGAAAGAGGCCGTAAGTATAAAGCTTTACACGACCTAAATCCAGAAGAATGGGATACATATTCTCCCCTTTATTATTTAAATCTCGGGTATTTTATTGAACACCACATGGTAGATCAGGATGGCCATTCCGATGCTGATGGCTGAATCTGCAACATTAAAGGCCGGCCAATGGGCAGTCCCTAAATAAAAATCCAGAAAATCCACTACCTTTCCAAATCGGAACCGGTCAATGAGATTTCCTACCGCCCCGCCGAAAATCCCGGCAAGGCCATAGGACAAAAAAACATGGGAATCGGCAACTTTCCTATACATCCAGACTACAAAAAGGGCCACCAGAGAGGACAGAAAAAGAAAAATGAATTTTCTGATCCCGGGAGACTGGGTGGCAAAAAAGCCGAATGCCCCGCCCGGATTCAACACATGGTTGATATTAAAAAACCCGTCAATCACCACAATATAGTCATACAGGGCCAGATACCGTGTGATAAAAAACTTGGTAATCTGGTCAACGAGGACCACGCCCCCGCTGACCAGAATCAAACGCATCATCTCTTTTGATTTCAGCATATTTTCGTAAGGCCTTAGGCC
>PIVQ01000703.1 GCA_003354055.1 Desulfobacteraceae bacterium
CCTGAAGCTTTATTTGTGTCATTACTTTCTTTGCCATTTTAATACTCCTGAAACTCGCTATTAAGAACCAAATTAAATTTTGGTTACCTGTATAAAATTCAACTCAACCGGGGTGGCCCTTCCAAAGATACTGACAAGGACCTTGACCTTTTCTTTATCCGGAGAGACTTCCTCAACCGTTCCGTTAAAATTGGAAAAAGGACCGTCAACAACCCTAACCTCATCTCCCGGCTCGAAAAAGTACTTGGGCTGAGGCTTCTCTTTCCCCTGCTCCATTTTGTCAATAATACCCTGAGCTTCTCTGTCGGTGATCGGCGCCGGCTTATTCTTGCCGCCTAAAAACCCTGTCACCTTTTGAGTGGAACTGACAATATGCCATGTCTCGTTGTCCAGATACATGCGCACGAGAATATATCCTGGATAAAATTTCCTTGATGATTCTCTTCTTTTGCCATCCACCAGCTCAACTACATTTTCGGTGGGAATAAGGATATCACCAAACTTGTCAGGATGCCTGGAAGCCTGGATTTTCTCCTCCAGAGCAACCTTAACCTTCTGCTCGTGACCAGAGTACACATGAACTACGTACCATTTTAGAGACATGCATTTTTTCCCTTAATCTATGTAAGGACGACCTGAACAAGCTTGGAAAGGCTATAATCAAAAAGTCCGAGAAAAGCCGCAACAACAAACACGAAGAGTATCACAACAATGGTCGTCCCTGTCGTCTGCTTACGTGTCGGCCAAGTCACCTTCTTTAGCTCAATCTTCACTTCCCTTATAAATTCGGCAGCCCTGTTAAAAACATTTCCAGAACCAGCCTCAGCACCACCTTTTTCCAACTTAGACTTTGGCGCCGCCGCTGGTACAACAGGCTTCGAACCTGAAGCAACCGCCACAGATCCGGTTACCCCCTCTTCGGGCCCAACCTTACGTTTTTTCTTCTCAATCGAAGGTTTTTTCTTCTGCAATTTTGACATATACCACCCGACGGAAATGACTCCAGCCTTGCCAAATTGACAAGACCGAGGGTTTTAAAAAAGTGGCAGGTCAGGAGGGATTCGAACCCACAACCACCGGATTTGGAGTCCGGAGCTCTGCCAATTAGAGCTACTGACCTGCATACTAAACTATTTTATCTTTGTTTCTTTGTGAACAAGATGCTTGTTACAGAATTTGCAGTATTTCTTAAACTCTATTTTGTCCGGAGTTTTCCGCTTATTCTTGGTCGTTGTATAATTCCTTCTCTTGCACTCAGTACAGGCAAGAGCGATAAGTACTCTATCCACTATAAACCCCTCGACATTTATTCGGTAATTTCGCCGATAACACCGGCACCAACGGTACGCCCACCCTCTCTGATGGCGAACCTGAGTTCTTTTTCCATAGCAATCGGTGAAATCAGCTCCACATTTATGGATGCAGTATCACCAGGCATAATCATCTCGACACCCTCTTCCAGAGTCAACACACCGGTAACATCAGTGGTACGAAAGAAAAACTGAGGCCGATACCCGCTGAAAAACGGAGTATGCCGACCACCCTCTTCTTTACTCAGGGCGTACATTTCAGCCTTAAACTTGGTATGAGGCATAATAGATCCGGGCTTTGCCACAACCTGCCCGCGCTCTACCTGCTCCCTCTTAGTCCCACGAAGCAACAAACCGACATTATCACCGGCCCGACCTTCATCCAGCAACTTGCGGAACATTTCAACACCAGTGCAAATCGTTTTTGCTGTCTCACGAATACCTACAAGCTCAATCTCATCACCGGTCCTGACAATACCACGATCTATCCTACCGGTAATAACAGTACCACGACCAGAGATACTAAACACATCCTCAATGGGCATTAGAAAAGGCTTTTCCGTATCTCTTTCAGGCTCGGGCACATAACTGTCTAGAACATCCAGCAACTCAAATATAGGTTTTGCCTCGTCAGACTCAAGATTATCACACTCAAGCGCCTTCAAAGCAGACCCTCTTATAATAGGCGTCTCATCACCAGGAAATTCATAGGTATCCAACAGCTCCTGGAGCTCCATTTCAACCAGCTCAATAAGCTCCTCATCATCTACCATGTCACACTTATTCAGAAACACGACAATTTTAGGCACACCAACCTGACGCGCAAGAAGAATATGTTCACGAGTCTGAGGCATAGGGCCGTCATCAGCACTAACCACAAGCACCGCACCATCCATCTGGGCAGCGCCGGTAATCATATTTTTAATATAGTCAGCATGCCCCGGGCAATCCACATGGGCATAGTGACGGTTGTCGGTTTCATACTCAACATGGGCAGTGGCTATAGTGATTCCGCGCTCCCGTTCCTCAGGCGCCTTATCAATTTCATCAAACGGAACATACTCAGCATTACCCTTAAGACCGGCAAGCTTAGTTATTGCTGCGGTAAGCGTAGTTTTACCATGATCGATATGACCAATAGTACCTATGTTTACATGCGGCTTTGTCCGTTCAAATTTTTCTTTAGCCATCTGCTAAATCCTCCTGCCGTTGAGTTGTGGAGCCCATGACCAGAATCGAACTGGTGAACCTCTTCCTTACCAAGGAAGCGCTCTACCGGCTGAGCTACATGGGCCTACACGGTAAATCAATCAAAATCTTTCATAACATGAGGAGACTGCACGTGGAGCGGGAGACGAGATTCGAACTCGCGACATTCAGCTTGGAAGGCTGAAGCTCTACCAACTGAGCTACTCCCGCTTAAGATGAAACTAAATATAGTCAATCAACCAACGACTATGTAGTAACGACCACTTTACAGATCTCCTACATAATACTTTGGTGGTGGGGGGAGGATTTGAACCTCCGAAGGCTGAGCCGTCAGATTTACAGTCTGATCCCTTTGACCACTCGGGAACCCCACCTAAGCATTATCTGTCTGGAGCCGATACCCCGAATCGAACGGAGGACATTCTCATTACAAGTGAGATGCTCTACCAACTGAGCTATATCGGCTCATTTTTCCGCAGCAACTTGGCCACTTCAAAAAGACCGAGAGAATATAACAGAGCACCTTGAGTTTATCAACTACATTTTTGAGCCGTTAACAGAAGTTACAGACAAAGACACGGCCCAAAACCAAATAAATCACAAATTTACTCCGATATACTCTTTTTTTAGCAGTTTTGTTCAATCCTCATCCATAAGCCACCTTCAAACCAGGCCCATAGAGAGAGTATTGGCAATACAAACTCCTATAATTACAGCATTTATATCCAACATTCAAGTTTTTTTAATCCCAGCCTCTATTTCTTTTAACCCAAAGCATTACTAAAAAAGCTTTAGACCCTAAAAACATATGACTTTTTCAGGCTTAACCCCTGAAAAAGCAATGGTTTCACGAGTTTACTCTTGACATTCCACGCCTGATCGAATATTTAAAGCCAAACCCCTAATAACCGCTTCTGGTAAGGAGAAGAATGAATATCAACAGATTGACCGCTACCCTCGTCGTCATTTTGTTATTAACAGGTTGCCAGCAAGCCCAGATGTCTGCCAGTAAACCTGTTAACGGGCAAACCCTCACAAATCAGACTACTCAGCCCGAAAATGCCAATGCCATTGTTTCACAGACAGAAACAAATACCTCCTCTAATATTGTCGGCAGCTCCCAGGAATCCACTGCTACCAAAACCGGTGAAAAGAATCCAGGCAAAACATCTTTTGTATCTAAAGAGGCAGATCAGAAAAAAATTGATCAGGCATTGGAGCTTTGTAATTTTGCCCAGGACATGTGGGAAGAAGGCAATCTTGAAGAGGCCCTTGCCAACTTAGACTCTGCATATT
>PIVQ01000704.1 GCA_003354055.1 Desulfobacteraceae bacterium
AAATATTTTATTTACTTTTTTATATCTACATAATTTTATATCTATATTTGTTAGTAATAGATAACCTTTTATTCCAAACTTTGTATTATTTTCATCAAATAAAATATTATTATTAAAAAAATCTAATTCATATGTTATTATATTATTTTTACATATATTTTTAAAATCACAACTACATTGATCACATTTATAAGTTAGTTTTTCATTTTTATTTATAAAGTTATTAATATTTTTAATTGTTCCATATTCTTCTATTATTCCATATATATCTTTATATAAATCCATATAATATTAATTATTATATTATTATTAATTCATTTGCTTTTAATCATTACTTAACTAAAAATAAAAAATTAACAATTATAAAATATAAAAATAAATGTAAAGAAATGGGTTTTGAATATAAAAAATATTAAAATTGATTTATTAATAATTTATATTCACTTATTAAATTTTTGCTCTAACAAAACACCAATTCCTTTCTTACAAAAATAAAATCTATATATAACAGAGAGATATTCAGACAATCAAATGGAGAATATTTTTAAATTATATGTTCCAAAAGATATTCAAGATATCATAATTGATTATAAAATTCAATTTGAAAAATTAAAATGTCCAATTTGTCTTGAATATATTGAAAATATTTTTTATACTTCTGAGTGTTGTAACAATAATTTTTGTAAAGAATGTATTGTAAATCATCGCGAAGAACATACGAATTGTCCTATTTGCGAAACAACATTCCCAGAAGTTTGTATTAATATTTTTCAAAGGATAGATATTTCAGACTGGAATTTTATGGCAGATAATATTTATATAGAGTTTCATAATCGTACTAGATTTGTTTTAGAAAGTACACCAATTAGATGTTTTTATTATAAATTTCATAATGAAGGTTCTTATACTATAATTGATTCATTTTTTAAAGATTTTTATAAATCTATTCATAAACAAGGTGGTACATATAATAGAGGAGACGGTATTTTACGAATAGATAATGGATTTACTGCTGGTATATCTAACATTTACTGTAAATATTGTAAAAGAACTTATAAAAGAAATGGTTGGAAAAGTCATATTAACAGACAAAAACATATTAATAATAAAACACCACAAAAGCAACGTAGACAACAAGCACGACAACGAGAACAAGAACAAGAACAAGCACGACAACGAGAACAAGAACAAGCACAAGAACGAGAACAACTTCAAAGACGTTGGACAGAACAAGATAGAATATACAATGGTAAATTAACTGTTATTATTAACTAATAATTTTTTAAAAACAAAATATTATAATGGACTTGAAAAAAATAATAACAGTAATTGAAGATAATTATTCATTAATTTTCCAAACAATATCATTTATAAGTTAGTTTTTCATTTTTATTTATAAAGTTATTAATATTTTTAATTGTTCCATATTCTTCTACTATTTCAAAAATATCTTTATATTGAAATTAAATGTTAATTACAATCAATTATTTTTAATTATATTAAGAAATATATCATATTACTTAATATATAACCATAATATGTCTTATACTATTGAACAATTATTAACACTTAAAACAAAATCAATTTTTGAAAATATGCCTAAAGACCAATTATTAGAAATTGAAGAAATGTTAAAAGATGAACGTAAAAATAGAATGACAGAATTTGTAAAACCATTAATGAATGAGCATGTAAAACCTATCGTTGATGCTATTATCAAACCAGTCAAGAAAGAACATATTGCACCTATTAGTAAAGTATTAAAAGATTTAAAAACATACTTACCTAAACAAAAAGCAAAACCTGCTTATATTTCCATTGGTGGAAAACGTTATGGTCCTATGACTAAAAAACAAATAATTGATATGATTACTGAAGTTGATGATGAAAAAACTGAGTAAATATTAATAATTAAAATTGATTTTAATTTTAATAATAAAAATGGAGTTTTTACCAACAGAATTAGAAAATATTATATTGATACATAAATATCAATTAGACCATGAACAAAAATTTAGAAAATGTTTACGAGAATTAACAAGTAATTATATTTATAAATGTGAAAATAATCCAACACAAGATGATATTAATGAACGTTATGATAATGCAACTGAAGTTTTTAATGATGCAACTGAAGTTTTTAGTAATGCAACTAAAGTTTTTAGTAATGCAACTGAAGTTTTTAATAGTGCGACTGAACATTGTAATCGTATGATTAAATATAAGAACTTTACTGGTGCGATTATGCTTGGCACTATAACAATCATAATCACAAAACTGATTAAATCAAACTGGAGTAAATTAATTTAAAAAATTAAAATATATAATAATATATTAGAATGTATTATTATATTTCACATAAAAGAAAAACTATTATAATTAAAATTGATTTAAGATTAATCACAAATAAACTATGAATATTATTGACTTAGTACAAAAATTATATTGTAAAAAACCAGAACCAGCTTGTACTCAACAAATATCATTGTGTGATGATTTAATTAGTGTTTTATATGAACACCAATGTAATGATCCAAACTTTCTTTTATTTCTCAAGAAAAATGGTTATAATAATATCCTTAAAAAGGATTTAACTGATTGGAAATTACTCTCTCAAGAAGAAAAAATATCAAAAGAGTTTATTACAGAATTTAAAGAAGAACTCTATTGGGGTGAGATGTGTTTTAATTCAAACTTATCTAAGTTATTTAAATGGAAACATAAAATTAATTTAAATCACGTAATTAAACATTATACACTTTCTGAAAACTTTCTTTCTGAAAACTTTCTTCATAAATATTATCTTTCTGAAAACTTTCTTCATACATATTATTGGAGTAAGTTAAGTTGGAAAAACCGGAAATATATTTGTCACTATCAAGATTTAACAGAAAACTTTGTAAATATACATATCATACCTCATTTAACTATTTCCCCGTATAGCTCCGATACTTTTTTATGTGGCATCTACGATTGTATGATATATATATTCAGATATCAAAACTTTTCCGAAGATTTTCTACTATCACTTTTATATGAAATGCGACAAAGGAATTATTATATGCGTCAGTATCATCATTTTATTGATTGGTTATGTATTAGTAATAATTTATCCGAAGATTTTATTCATAATAATCAATATATATTTAATCAACAACATTGGGAAATATTAAGTAGGAAATATTATAATACATTTTCTGATGATTTTATCAATCAACACACACAATTTTTTAACGAAAAATGTTGGCAATATCTTTCTTATAGGATTTAATAATTAAAATTGATTTAAGATTAAAGAAAAATGAATATCAAAAAGTTTGATTTAAAATTATTAAATAATATTAAAGTTGGTGGTTGTATTAATATTACAAATGAATTATTAAATAATGATATTAATACTGATAGTTGTAGTTATATATTTATATCAAGTTCTTATTCATCAATTTACGATAAAAGAAAAATACATGAAAAATACTGTGATATGATTCCAACTTTTAATATGTTCTGTCAAGTTATGGATTCATTAGAACAAAATGAATACTTAGTTATATGTAATGATACTGATAAAATAAATATAGAAGATATAATATATTGGGTTAAATTAGATAAATATTCACTTAAAATTGTAAATTATTACAATAATTTAATTAAACAAAAAAAATATAAAATAGAAAGAATGAGAATAAACGAAACCATTGATTTATATGATATTTTGATAGATAAAATTAAAGAGAAGCAATTAGTTATTGATATAATACAAATGAAAAACGATTTAGATAATTAAATTTAAAATTAAAAATTGTATAATAATATA
>PIVQ01000705.1 GCA_003354055.1 Desulfobacteraceae bacterium
ATCAAAACTTGGGTTCATATCGACCTCCATTCCTATTTCTTATAGAAATATCAGGTAGATAATCTCCTTTGACCTGTCAAAGGTCAATTATGATTTTGTTACGTCAAGTAGAATAATATCTTCTTTTTTTAAAAATTTAAAAATACTGAGATTGCCTGCCGCGTTACAGTTAAGATCTGACAGAGAAAACCATGAAAATTTCAAGGGTTTACTTCTGGCTATAGTCCTGCTTTTTGAAACTTCAAAAGATACCCCGGATTGTTTCTATGCTTTTCTTTCCCGGCCGAAAAAAATACTAAAACAGATATAGAATATTCTTAAGATCGGTTTTTCTTTCAGCTATTTCTTCTTTAGTCAAACCATCAAGTTCATGTGGAAACACAAGCCATTCATCACTTTCGTGCGTATAGTAATCGGGCTTGATATCTACTGCACACATTGAAGGCTTATACCATGTACAAGCCACACGAATATCAGAAGGTGTATTTAACCTGGATTGTTTCTTTATCTCTTTTATCAAAGCATCCACACTACGCCCAGAATCAAAAACATCGTCAACGATGAGTAAACCATCCCCTGAATTCGCGTTTTCTATTAGATAGTGTAAGCCATGAACACGAATTTTTTTGGACTGCTGATTGATTCCGTAATAAGACGATGTACGTACTGAAATATGGTCAGTACTTACACCTTTATATTCAAAATATTCCTGTACCGCAATGCCAATGGGTGTACCGCCTCTCCATATACCAACGATAAACTGAGGGAGGAAGCCATCCTCATAAATCTCATGAGCCAGTTTAAAAGAACTTTCTAACAGATCTTGTGCAGTAATATAGATTTTTTGCATATATTAATTCCATAATTAAGCAGTTATATTTGAATGCTCAGCAAGCAGTCGTCTTCCTCAAAAAAGATAATGGCCTGATCATTTTTTACAGGAACCGTAACGATCATAGTGAATGATGTTCGTTGCATCAAATTGTAAATCAGTAAACTTTGCCAGCATTATCACATATTGAATAAGAAGTTTCTTTTTGTCAATATTAGGTATGAAAAGATCAGAATAGCTTTGAACACTGCTGGCTATAATCAAGACTTTTCAGGAGGTAAAAATCCTGAGGACCAGGCAGTCGGAGGCGTGGAGGCCCGGAGCGGCGTAAAATTTTCGGGGCGTCATACCCTGAAGGGCAGAAACTGGGCTGACAGACCCGGAAATTTCCGCTACCCCGCCGATTAGGACGGTCGGCGGGGTATTAGTGGAGGGTCCCGCGGCTTCGACTGCCGGGTTTATGGAATGCATCCAGGCAAACTGAGCTCAGGTCAGATAATGTTCTACCGATCACTGTCAAACAGGGTTACCTTTCGGTTACAGATGGAGATGCCGTAATCCCGGCCGGGCTGAAGCGGCCTGGGGCATTGATCCAGGCAGGAAAACTGGTCGCCTGCGGGCAGTTCGAAGGTATGGAGCCGGCCCGGTCCCCTGAAATGGGATTTGATCAATCTGGCTTTTGTGGATGAGTCAGGGTCGATCATCACATCTTCGGGGCGGATAAAGAGGGTGGTTAAGGAGGATCGACAGTCATAATTTTCAGGGACCGCAAAATTTCCTATTTCGGTTTCAACTTCGTTGGCAGAGGATATCCGGCCACTGATGAAGGCACCTTCTCCGACAAAGGCTGCCACATCCCGGGATGCAGGCTGATAGTATAATCGATCGGCACGATCCCATTGGAGGAGTTTGCCGTCCGACATCACACCGATTTGGTCAGCCATGGCAAAGGCCTCGTGCTGGTTGTGGGTCACCAGAAGGCCTGTAATACCGAATTCTTTTAAAATGAATCCCACCTCTTCGGACAGGCTTTCCCTCAGGGAGATATCCAGGTTTGAGAAGGGTTCGTCCATGAGCAGAAGGCCTGGTTTCGGGGCCAGGGCCCTTGCCAGGGCTACCCGCTGCTGCTGGCCGCCGGAAAGTTCATGGGGGTATTTTTTTTCTGACCCGGCAAGGCCTGTGATGGCGATCAGCTTTTGAAGCTCTTTTTTTGAAGGATTTTCCGGACCAAAGGTTATATTTCCAATTACGGTCAGATGGGGAAACAGGGCATAATCCTGAAACACCATTCCGGTCTTCCGGTGTTCGGGGGCAAGGTTGCTTTTTGATGAAAAGACCTCTTTTCCGCAGATGTGAATGGTGCCGGCATCCGGTGTTTCAAACCCGGCGATCATTCTCAGCAGGGTGGTCTTTCCGCAGCCGCTGGGACCGATAAGCGCGCCCAGTTTACCGTCATCAATGGTAAGGGAAATATCCCGGGCAACGATCTTATCTTTCTTATGTTGTTTTAAAATATGGGTGATTGATACGCACATGTCAGTTTTTGTCCTTCCTGACCAGAGATAGAAACACAATGGGAATCATACCGGCAAGTACAAGGGTCAACGCCGGCAGGGCTGCCCGCTCCCATTCGCCTTCCGAGGTCAGTTCAAAAATTTTAACGGCCAGGGTGTCCCAGCCAAACGGCCGGAGCATAAGGGTAACCGGCATTTCCTTGATGATTTCAACCAGCACAAGAATACTGCCTGTGATTATGCCGCGCCGGATCAGGGGGAGATGGACTTTTGACAGCAATCCTAAGCCTGTTACTTTCATTAATCTTGCCGCCTCATCCATGGACGGGGTCAACCGGGTCATATTGCTGTGAACCGGATTATACCCGGCTGTCAGAAACCGGATCATGTAGCAGAGGGGAAGAAGCAGAAGAGACCCTTTTAATATCCCTGAAGAGATCCCGGCGCCAAACAGGTTCAGGAAGGAAACAAGACTGTTGTCCACCCAGGCGATGACATTGATCATGCCAACGGCAAGCACGGTGCCGGGCAGGGCATATCCGGACAATGACATTTTTGCGGCAACCCCTGTTTTCATATCTTTCATTGTCCTGCCTGCATAGGCCAGGATAACGGCAACAACCATGGTAAAGCAGGTTCCCATGCCGCCCAGGGCAAAGGTATTTGCCAGCAGCCTTATATAATGGGTTCCCATTTCAATGCCGAAGGACTCAACCGCCCAGACAATAAGCTGAATCACTGGAATTACAAAGGCCAGGCAGAGGATCAGGGTACAGTATCCGGCCGCAACCAAGGTTTGTTTCCTGCTGAGCTGTACTCTGGCCATTGACTGATGATGACCTGTGTTAAAAAACTGCTGCTTTCTTCTAAAATAGGACTCTGCCAGAAAGATCACCAGTACGATAACCACCAGGATGGAGGCAAGCTGGGAAGCGGCATTGATTGAGAAGAACCCGTACCAGGCCTTGTACACCCCTGTGGTGAACGTGTCGTAATTGAATACGGAAACCGCACCGAAATCGGCAAGGGTCTCCATGAAGACCAGGATGAGGCCGCCGAAGATCCAGGGTCTTGCCATGGGAATAGTCACATGGAACAGGGTAAATATGCGGCCTGCATTCAGAGATTGAGAGGCTTCAATCATGGAACGGCCCATGGATCTGAACCCGCTTGCAGCCATTAAAAACACATAGGGGAAAATAGCCAGTGAAATCACCATGATCACCCCCCAGGCAGATCTGACCTCCGGGAAGTAAGGGGCAAGCGTTGGCAGATGTTCGCGAAGAAAGGTCTGAACCGGACCTGAAAAATCAAGCAGGCCCGTATAAATAAAGGCCATTACATAGGCAGGAATGGCCAGGGGCAGGAGCAAAAACCGCTCAAACCACTGCCGTCCCCAAAATTCGTAAAAGGAGGTCAGCCATGCCAGGGAGATTCCCAGTACGGCTGTTGTAAATATGACCCCAA
>PIVQ01001532.1 GCA_003354055.1 Desulfobacteraceae bacterium
GACAAATATAACGCGAATACTCGATTTGTTGGAAAAGAGTGCTTTTATAGAGCGCCGCAAAGATGACAGGGACCGCAGAATGAATCGAATATATATCACCGGACAGGGCAAAGAGATATTAAAAGCCGTCAATCCTGTCACACAAAGAATAAATGAAATCTGTACGCATTCTCTAAACAAAAAAGAAGTAGAAGAATTAATTAGATCATTGAATGCTGTTTGCAATTCAATTCAGGATAAATTGCACTAAGCATTTTTTTATCCATATAGTTGTCACGCCAACTATCATGGCAGCAACAATGCAAGAGGAGGAATCGATATTTAGAATCCGTTTGAAATTTTTACTAACCATATATAAAGGGAGCACGATTATGTTTCATAAATGTAAAGCAACTATTGTTCAAAGAGGTGTTAATAAAGAAATAGCCGATTCTTACGTAAAAAATCCGGAAAGTTTTTCAACCTGCAACAGGGTAGCAGATAACCAGGAGTTTATTATTTCAAATCCTTTTGAAATGCCTGAAGGTATTTGTCCATGGGCGTGGGCAGATATTCGTCCCTTTATTCTTGCCATTGCATCAGGCGGCACATTTGAGATGATGAAAAATAAACATTCCACCATGGCGACCTGTTCGGACTTATTCCGCCCTGTAATATTCAAGATAGAGAAGATTGATGAATAAGAGTTCAATATCTACTGTGCATGGGAATTAAGAATAAATTAAAGTAGGTGTTTTTTTGCATATATGGTTGCTACGCCAACTATGGTGATCGCAACAATTTAAAAAAAGGAAATCAACATGACTGAGCCACGTGATATTTTTGAACTAAACCACACTATTTTGTATGAAACGAACATTAAAAATAAGGATACCGTTTTTAATGATGGTAAAGCGCCTGAAAAAATTAAAGAGAAAAGGTTCTCTTT
>PIVQ01000706.1 GCA_003354055.1 Desulfobacteraceae bacterium
CTTTTTGATCAAGCGGTTCTCGCATGGACAAAAGAAAAAATGTCTGAGATTTTTCTTTTCCGGCCTTTGTCCTTGAAATAAAGTTTCCTGCACTCAGGTGCCGGCAGATGGCGGACCACTTCAAATCCGTGATCGGATAAAAAGGACGCTGTTCTGTCCCTGTTCAGGCCGAATTGAAAAGGCTCCCCCCGTTGATTCACATGCTTGTACATCCGTTTGCCTTCTTTGGCATCAATGCTGCCGTCAACCAGGGATTCCGGCAGGTAATCAAAGGCAAGGGCACTGCCGGGTGATGTCTTTTCTCTGATAAAGGACAGAATCTGGTCTACCTTTTCAGGGGTGAGATACATGATGATTCCCTCCATGATAAACAGGGCAGGCTTTGTCTCATCATAGCCGTTCGCCTTAAGGGTTTCTTCCAGGTTCTCCGACTCAAAATCAATGGCAATATATCTGACGTGATCCGGAAGATCGTTGAAAATACCGGTCACCTTTTCCTTTTTTATTTTCTGGGTGGCCGGGTGATCCAGTTCAAATACAATAGCCTTTTTGACAGCCTTCAACCGAAAAGCCCGGGTATCGTAGCCTGCCCCCAGCACCACCACCTGGGAGATGCCTTGGCTTAAAGCGGTCTCAACCACCTCCTGCAATGTATTATCCCAAAGCATGGGGTAGATTGTTTTTGCCTGGCTGTTGAACCCGGGGATAATGCCTGAGAGCCCCTGTAAAATATAATTTAAAAATACGGATAAATCCCGGTCGGATTGATCCAGACTATACCAGACGGTTGACGCGGTGGTACCGGCCAATGCCTGGGAAACAAAGGTCGTTTTACCATATCCGGCGCCGGCTGAAACAAGGGTCAGTCTGTGGGTTAACAACCCCTTGTAAAGGGGGACCAGCCTTGCCCGCTCAATGACGCTGCCCCTTGACGGACAGGTGAGTTTAGAATTATGTATGTGAAATTCATGGGACATTTACCTTTTGATCTAATGGGAATGTCCGTGAAATGTCAAGGGGAAAATTTACAGAACCTAGGCAATTAAATCCCGGTGTTGTACATTACGCTAGAAAGTAAAGGACTATCCACGTTTTACCGCGGGTTTGGTAGAAAATATTAGACAAGTATGCTACTTTCAAATCATTAGAATTTCAGTTTACAAAAAAAATGCGAGGACTGCATGAATAAATTCATAATTGTGGTCGTCTTGCTATTGATGATTTTTAGTGCCGGTCTGTCAAGAGCAGGAGACGAGTTCACGATTGCCGCTATTTTTGCAAAAACAGGGGAGGCTTCTGAAGATAATCTCGAACTTTTTGAAGCTGTTCGTTTTGCTGTTGAGGAGGTCAACGCCAAAGGCGGGCTGCATGGAAAAAAGATTAAACTGATTGAGTATGACAATCACAGCACACCGATACAGAGCAGATTGGCAGCCAAACAGGCTGTAAAGGACGGAACTGTTGCCGTAATTGGAGCATCCTGGAGTTCTCACTCACTGGCCATTGCTCCTTATCTGCAAAAAATGAAGGTACCGATGATCAGTCCGGATTCGACCCACCCGGATATAACCAGGACAGGCGATTATATTTTTCGGGCGTGTTTTGTTGATACCTGGCAGGGCAAAGCTCTGGCCATGTTCGCTAAAAATAAACTGAAAGCCGCTACAACCGTTATCGTCCAAAATATTACCAGTGACTACAGCCTTGGTATTGCTAAGGTGTTTGAACGAAATTTTACAACCGGAGGTGGTAAGGTGCTTGCTGTCTTAAATTACAAGTCCCGGCAAACCGACTTCACGGATCTTCTTAAAGAGGCTAAAGTGTTGAATCCGGATGTGCTTTTTATTCCGGGACACGCAGAAAGTGGGTATATAGTCCGGCAGGCTCAAAAAATTGGAATCAAGGCAAAGATGCTTGGTGGGGATGGTTGGCCGTATCGTCAGTTCTATGCCAACGGTGGTCAGGATCTTACGGAAGGATATTATACCGCACACTGGAACAAGAATTTGGATACTGAAAAAACCAGGGATTTTGTTACACGGTATAAGAATGTATATGAGGTAACAGATTTTGCGGCAACCTCATATGATGCAGCCATGCTGCTGTTTGATGCAATAAAACGCGCCGATTCGATTGATCGCCATGCGATACGTGACGCACTTGCTGCTACAAAAGATTTTGACGGCGTTACCGGTAAGATTTCTTTTAATGAAAACGGAGATCCCAAAAAACAAGTGGTCGTGATGAAAATCACGGATGGCCGTCCAGCCCTTCTAATGACAGTTATGCCTGATTGAGACCCTTGACCAAGGTAAAACATGCTTAATAGACAGAGTATTCGATACAAAATTAACCTCACCGTTGCACTAACTCTATTGGCTGTCACCATCGTGTTCGGAATGGTTCTCACTATCTACGAAGTTCAGCGGCGCAATGTAGCTGTCCTACAGATTAAACTTTCCCTGAACGACCTGACATCACAGTATAGCAAACAACTTGGAAACGAGATCTTTGCCAATCAAATTATGGCAATCCAGGCAACCATGGCAGATATAATGAAAAGGGATAGTATGCTCGCCATCACCACATATGATGAATTGGGCTATATGCTGGTTTCCACTGATACCGCCGAAAAAAAGAACCTTTCAGGCAAGCAGGTTGCAGTTCTATCATCTGCAAAGGCTTCAACATTGCAAAAATGGAACGGTCAATCCGTTTTAAGCTTTATAAGTCCAATCAGGGCCTATGGTGAGCAGGTTGGTTTCTGGCAGATCCAATACTCCCTGGCTACGATGGAACGCCAGACGCAGGAGATTATTCTCATCTTTGCAGCGTTGATCCTTTCAGTATCGATTCTGATCGGTCTGTTGCTGAACAGTATCTTGGTGCGTTTTGTCCTAAATCCTGTCTACTTGCTACGCAATACCATGCGGCACATCCAGGAAAGTGACAGAGGGACAGACCAAGAGCCCGGAAGGGCCATTAGGGATCAGAGACTCGACAAGATGGTACAGGCTTTTGATGAACTTCCTGATGATCTTGTCCTTTCGCATGCAACAGACAACGAGATCAGCTCTCTTGCCTATTCCTTCCAACAGATGCTGTTTGCCCTGAAAAATGCCTATAAAGGGATACGAACCGATGCACTCACAGGACTGAATAATCGTATGAGGCTTGATGAAGCTCTGGAAAATGAGGTAAGCCGCGCGCAAAGGTATCAAAGCACTTTTTCCATCATCATGTTGGATATTGATTACTTCAAAAAAGTCAATGATACTTATGGGCATCTTGCAGGAGATGAAGTTCTGAAAAAATTATCGGACCTGCTTAAAAGGAAACTTCGCAAAACAGATGTTGCAGGTAGATGGGGTGGGGAGGAATTTCTTCTCCTTTTGCCGCAACAAGGCAGGAGACACGCCTGCATGATCGCTGAAAAACTACGCGAAACGATTGAAGCAAACGAGTTCACGAATGTTGGAACTATTACCGCAAGCTTTGGTGTCACTGAGTATGCATCGAAGGACATTGTGAATAATCTCATTAAAAGAGCTGATGATGCGTTGTACAGAGCAAAGGATCTTGGTAGAAACCGTGTTGAAGAGGGATAGTTCAAATCCTGATGACGATTTCCGTTTAATCAAAAGATATGGATGCGGTTTTGTATACATTTCCGCTGACAATAATGTTTTTGATTGTTCCCTCTGCTGCCTCAATCCGGACCTCTATTTTGCTGGGACGGTCAACATAGCGGCCCTGGCGGATGTGAAACGGGGTGTTGGCAGATACAAGTCCGGCCTTGAACAA
>PIVQ01001533.1 GCA_003354055.1 Desulfobacteraceae bacterium
CACTTCCACCCACGCTGCCCCCATGTCATGGACGTCTGCAGGCAGACAGCCCCGGAACGTCGTGAGATCGCCTCCGGAAGATTTGCCCGCTGTCACCTGGATTCCGAATAGATGATATGAACCTGTTAGAAATCTAATCTCAACAGTGAACATACTACGGATGAAACCGTAGATGTCCTACGTTAGTGTGGCCCACACCCCATACCATTCATAATGGGTGGCCCCAAGTGCAAGTGAGACAAAATGCCAAGAAAAGACAAGAAACTATTAACTCATATCTTTTTATCCTAATCGGTCAGAATAAATAAATTCCACCTCCCCGTAATTGTCTGCAATTTTATTGTTTGATTTCAATAATTTGAAAATGTTCTATTATCTTGTTGACAAAACTATGTTTCTCAATTATTTTTAATTTGACCAGTCGGAATAAATAAATTGTTTGGAGAGAGTATGCCAAAAGTTGGGATGGGGCCGATTCGAAAAAACCAAGTTATAAATGCCACATTGGAGTGTATTTCAGAATCAGGTTTTGAGGGCTTAACACTTGAATCCGTAGCAAAAAAAGCTGGAATTTCCAAAGGTGTTGCCAGTTACTATTTTAAAGGCAAAGAAAATTTAATTCTTCAGTCTTTTCGTGCATTTTTGGATCATTACAATGAAAAAGTTGCTGAAGCGTTAAGCACAGAGACGTCTGCTTTAAAAATGCTGGAAGCAATGATTGATGTTGTTGTCTTCCCTAAAACAACTCCTCAGGAATCTGAGTGTTTGGAAAACGACTCGAAACAGCAAGGCAAAAACAAAACAATTATCACCTTGCCCGAAGATCAGTTTTTTGGTCTGCTCATCCATTTTTACTCTCATATGAAACAAAATGAAAAACTTCAGGAGATCTATCAAGAGATATACCAGCAGTATCTGGACGGTGT
>PIVQ01001534.1 GCA_003354055.1 Desulfobacteraceae bacterium
TCCACCAGATGCACCTGGTAACCGGAATCTGCCAGGTCCAGGGCAGCCTGCATCCCGGCAATACCGGAACCTACCACCATTACTGACCCGTGAATATTTGTATTATTTCCCATTCGTTCACTCCTGATTGATAATCCTAAACTTTTATGCAAAACGGGCATGCCAACTGGTTACACCAAATGGTCTGCCAGAAAAGAGGCAAGATCGATAATCTCAATGTCATGGTCTGTATTCTTTTTAGCACAGGTCAGATGAATCTGACATTTGGGACAGGCTGTTACGATGGCCTTTGCCCCAATTTTCTCCGCCTCACCTAACCGCTGGATCTGCATGAGTTTGGAACAGGAGGTGCACTGCATCCACCCGGTGGTACCGCAACAGATGGCATTTTCCCGGTTATGCTCCATTTCAGCCAGCTCCACACCGGTAACCTTTTGGATCAACTCCCTTGGCGCCTCATAGATGCCGGATCTTCGGCCCAGGCGGCAGGGGTCCTGAAAGGTTACCCGGTCCAGGCCATTTGCCTTGAACGTCAACTCAGACTCAGCAATCCTTTCCGCCAGAAATTCCGTAATATGGATGACCTCAAATTCCAGGGGACCGAAACGGTCAGCATAGATCTCCTTGAACATGGAATATCCTTCAGGACAGCCAAAGAGAACGGTCGTAGCTTCCGAAGCCTTTATCGCGGCAAGGTTCTGCTTTGCCAGGATCGCTACAGTCTCATCATCCCCGTTCCAATGGGCATCATGGCCGCAACAGCACTCCTGTTCAGAGACCACAGGCTCAATGCCCAAACGGTTCAACAGCCGAAGATTATTTTTTGCGGTCTGAATCATCTCAAGATCCAGATATTGGAATGCCACATCATATTGGGCAATACAGCCGGAAAAATAAAAATACTCTCCGGTTTCGCAAGTCTCAC
>PIVQ01000707.1 GCA_003354055.1 Desulfobacteraceae bacterium
TCTCACCGCCCTTAAGCAGCCGGACAGATACACCCTGCTCACAAAGGTCAGCGACGCCCCCTTCACCCTTGAAAACCCGGACGGCAGTCTCTGGAAACCTAAAAACTTTGATAGGCGCTACCATGGAACCATCCCACTTTACCAGGCCCTGGTCCGCTCCTATAACACGTCTACAGTCAGACTGGGTATGTCTCTGGGGCTTGATGAGGTCGCTTCCACCCTCGAAAGACTGGGATATGAGCCGCCGTCACCGGCCCTGCCCTCCCTCTTGCTGGGAAGTCTTCCGATGTCCCCGGTCCAGGTGGCCCAGGTTTACCATACCCTGGCATCGGGCGGCTTTTACACCCCTGCCAGGGCCATAAAAACGGTATACACACCGGAGGGGACCACTCTTCAACAATATCCCCTGACTGTTGAGCAAAGGTTTGATCCGGGCCCGGTCTTTTTAGTAAACAAGATGCTCCAGGCCGTGGTCAGCCAGGGCACGGGAAAATCTTTGAAGAAATGGGATACCCAAAATTTAGGAATTGCCGGAAAGACTGGTACCACCAACGATCTGCGGGACTCCTGGTTTGCCGGTTTTTCCGGCAACCGCCTGGCCGTGGTATGGCTCGGACGGGATGATAACCGACCGGCAGGCCTTACCGGCGCCACAGGGGCCCTCCAGGTGTTCGGCAGGATCATGGCAAAGACACCCAATGCGCAGTTGAATCTTGCCCCGCCGGAAACTATTGAATGGGGGGTTATTGATCCTGCAACAGGGTCTCTCACGGACCAGGACTGTGCCAGTGCTTTGGCTGTCCCCTTTATCAAGGGATCAAAACCGGACCAATTCATCCCCTGTACCCAAAACAAGAAAATAAAATCCGGCGGACCTATAGAAACAAAACAAAAGCCCAGATACCTTGGTGACTGGCTGAAAGATCTTTTTAAATGAAACAGTATATACATTGGACGCTTATTTTTGTGACCTCTTTTTTTGTGGCTTCCTGCGCACAAAAACAGGGAACCACAATCCCGCAATCCCATTTACCCCCGGAAAATATCCCCCAGATTGGGTCGCTCCCCCCTGCAACAGCCCCATCGGCTCAAAGACCTGCCAGGCTTGCCGTCCTCGAAGCCAAAATCCAAAAGGCAAATACACAACTGAACCGGAATCAACCGGAAGCTGCTTTCAGCACCCTGGAAAGGGCTCTGTCCATTGACGGTCAGGATGCCCTGGTCTGGCATTTAATGGCTAAAACACGACTTGTCCAGGGCCGGTACAGCCAGGCCATATCTCTGGCAAAAAGATCCAATTTACTGGCCGGAAACCAACCGTCGTTGAAAGAAAAAAATAGACTAATCATTGCCAGGGCTTTAGAAAACCAGGGGCATGTACCAAGAACTGATTAGCCTTTTTCTCCAAAGGCTTTGATAATGTGATCGGAAAAGCAGTCTATGATTTCCGATCCCTTTTTTCTGGTTTTATGGAGCACAATATTTGAGACCGGCAACACGGGCAGGCCGCTTTCCAATCCCAGAACCTGAACATCCGGCGGCAGATTGCTTCGAATAATGGGGGCAATAGCAAACCCGGCCCGTACCGCATCAATGAGCCCTGAAATACTGTGGCTCACATAGACGATTCGGTAGTTTAAGCCGACTTTTTCCAAGGCTTCCAACGCCCAGGTCCGAAAAATACAATCCTCTTCAAACACGGCAATGGACAGGGGCTTATGCGGTTGAACAACAAACCCTTCGGCAGCCGCCCATACCACAGGATCATGGTGAATCACCTGGCCGCCCTCGCTCATCTGTGTAGTGATTCCCACATCAAGCTCACCTTTATCCACGGCAGCTTTGATAACATCGCTGTTTTCGCACCGCATTTCCACCACGACATCAGGATAGGCTTCGGCAAACCCTGCCAAAAGCCTGGGCAGCAGCCCAATGGTATAATGCTCCGGAGAACCGAACCTGAGATGCCCTTCCAGATCAGGCGTTGACAATGCCCGGACCGCATCGTCATGCTCGCGCACAATTCTCATGGCATATTTAATCAGAATATGACCTTCAGGGGTAAGCTTTACGGTTTTTCCGATTCTGTCAAACAGCTTTTTTCCAATTTCTTCTTCAAGACGCTTTATCTGCATACTTACGGCAGACTGGGACCGATTGACTTGAACGCCGGCTTTGGTAAAGCCCTTTGTCTCGGCGAGTGCAATAAAAGTCCTTAGGTAATCAATCTGCAGATTCATAATGATCACATTTTTTGATTATTTATATCATAACTATTCATTAGACAAATAGGTTAACCGGTTTTAATGTATGGGTCAAGGCAGAGGAATTTGAAAAACACAAAGCAATCAGGAGAGAGCATGAAAATATTAATTGTGGGCGGCCATGGCACCATCGGCAAGAAAGTCAGTCAGCACTTTGCAAAAAAACATGAGGTGATTATCGGCGGCAGAAACTCAGGAGATGTGACCGTTGATATTGCAGACAGCAATTCCATAGCATCAATGTTTGAAAAAATCGGAAAAGTTGATGCTGTAATCTGTATTGCCGGTGAGGCCAAATGGGGTAAATTTCAAGAGATGACCGAAGAAGATTTTTACATTGGTCTGAAAAGCAAGCTCATGGGCCAGGTGAACCTGGTGAGAATCGGGAAAGACTATCTTACCCCCGGGGGATCGTTTACCCTGACCACAGGTATTCTGGCCGATCATCCCGTGGCCATGACCACCAGTGCAGCCATGGTAAACGGCGGGATTCACAGCTTTGCCAAAGCTGCTGCCCTGGAGCTTGAGAATGGTATAAGGATCAATGTTGTTGCGTCGGGCCTGGTTGAGGATGCTATTGATAAATACGAAGATTACTTTCCCGGGCACAACCCCATCCCCATGAAAAAGGTGGTGAACGGTTATGTCAAAAGCGTTCTCGGAAGCGAAAACGGAAAAATCATCAGAATGTACGACAATTGCTGATAAAAAAGCCGCCCGGACTGCTGCCCGGGCGGCTTTCGTACTCTACTTATGCCGAAGACGCTTACATCTGACCGGCCTTGGCCTTTTTCACCATGGCATACACTGAAAAGATAAAGGCAATGCCCACAAAGAAAAAGGGTGCCCCCACCACAATGGCCAGACTCTTGATGGCGTTGAATCCGCCGGTGAGCTGAAAGATAATACCGGTAAGCCCGATGATCACGCCCCAGAGCAGACGCATGGAGACCTTTGGATTCGGGTTGCCTTTGGACATCTGCATGGCCACAAAGAACGAGGCGGAGTCAGAGGTGGTCACCGCAAAAATTATAATGTTGAACAGAACGATGAGGCTGATCCACCAGCCGCCTTTCATGCTGCCCAGAAGGTTGTAGACCCCGGCCTCAGGATTGGCCTGAACGCTTTCCCACAGGGGAATGATGCCGTTGATTTCAGCGTAGGCGGCAGACCCGCCCCAGATGCCGAACCAGAGAATGGCAAGGAGAAGGGGAACGAAGATAACGCCGAACATGAACTCCCGAAGCGTACGGCCCTTGGAGATACGGGCGATAAAACCGCCGCAAAAGGGAATGTAAGAGATCCACCACAGCCAGTAAAACACCACCCACCAGCCCAGCCAGTCCCGCTGTTCAAAATTACCGGCATCACTCCAGAAGGTAAACGACATGATATCTGACAGATAATCCCCGGTCAGCTGGGTCATCATGTTAAAGAGGTACTGGGTGGGGGCATGTCCGAAAAAGAGGAGGAGGAAAAGTACGCAACCGGCCAGGATCATATTGACCTGACTTAAGATTTTAATCCCC
>PIVQ01001535.1 GCA_003354055.1 Desulfobacteraceae bacterium
ATGAAACTGATTGATAATGAGTATACTGACCATCCTTTCTACGGCACCCGTCAAATACGCAATGTACTCAGACGCAAAGGGTATAAGATTAACCGTAAACGGGTTCAACGATTGATGAGAAAAATGGGTATTCAGTCCATTGCACCGAAGCCGAATACCAGTAAGGCTCATCCGCAAAATAAAGTGTATCCATATCTTTTGAAAAATTTTGATGTGACCAGATCAAATCAGGTGTGGTCGACGGATATAACCTATATCCCAGTTTCTGGTGGTTTCGTTTATTTGACGGCGGTCATGGACTGGCATAGTCGTTATGTCCTCTCCTGGGAAATTTCTATAACCATGGACAAAGAATTTTGTATATCCTCTTTGGAAAGGGCACTGCGATGTCATGGAACTCCCTATATATTTAACACGGATCAAGGATCTCAATACACAAGTCACGAGTTTACAAAAGTATTGAAAGATAAGGACATTAAAATCAGTATGGATGGGAAGGGCCGGTGTATGGATAATATTTTCATCGAACGGCTATGGCGCAGTGTGAAGTATGAAGAAATTTATGTAAACGAATTTCAATCCGTTGATCAGCTGCGCAAGTCCTTGAAAAAATACTTCGATTTTTACAACCATGAACGGCCTCACCAGAGTTTTAATGGGCAGACTCCAGCTGAAATATATTATGGTGAAAATCAAATGAGGTTGGTAGGATGATAAAAATATTTTCAAACCCGCTTCGGCAAAAGTCAACGCCTTCGACGTGGCGTTTTGGGGGCCCATTCTCGGACCTGACTTCTACCTCCGCTGGCGTGTGTGGTAAATCAAAAACTATTGTAAAATCCAGATTAAATTTTCTCGAGAAAATTATCCAAATTTGACGCTTAAATTGAGCAAAAAACTGTCTTGACATTGGGGTCCACTATA
>PIVQ01001536.1 GCA_003354055.1 Desulfobacteraceae bacterium
GTTCTCCCGCACACGGCTCTCCAGTCGGCAGTTTCCTCATCGGGATTGGCGCGCAGCAATCCAGGCTTCATTCATGGTGAAAAGCCCTCGTTTTGCGAAGTATGCATTTGGCCAGCGCAATTTGTCATTCAAAGCATTTCCTTGACCCGGATGTTTCATTTGTTTACGAAGAAGCGCGCGCAGCCGTCGTCGAATGAATCCATCCACTCCTCTAAACGTACTAAAGCGGGCATGTTTGAAGTACTCGAACCAACCCTTCAGGCTTGGATTAAGTCCCTCAATTATCCTCTCGACACTTGTGCCGCGTGTTCTTTTCGTTCTCTGGCGAATTTTGTCCCGTAAAGCCGTCAGACTTTTCTTGCGGACATAACGATGGCCAGCTTCGAAACGGTATCCCAGAAACTCAAAGCCTTGTTCTTTCTCCAGACAGTTGCCCAAATAGGTTTTGTCTGGGTGCAAAGTCAAACCATTCGCCTTTGTCCATCTCTGGACCTCGGTTAAGGTGGCCTCTGCTTCGGCTTTGCTCCGACAAAAAATCACAAAATCGTCCGCATAGCGGACAATTCTATGTCCAGATTCTGTCATCATAGCATCAAACGGATGCAGATAAAGGTTAGCCAGCAAAGGGCTGAGGACAGCGCCTTGAGGAGTTCCAGCAGCGGGACTCCAGCGCTCCATGTTCTCCATAACATCTTGTTTGAGGAAACTTTCCACAAGGGATATTACCCTGCCATCACTAATCTTTTCTTTTACCCGTTCAAGTAATTGCTCATGGGGAATAGAGTCAAAATAACTTTTCAAGTCCGCATCTACCACCCAGGTATATCCTTTCTTGATGAAATAATCGACTCTCCGTAACGCATTCTTACACCCAAGCCCAGGACGGAAGCCAAAACTCACTGGGAGAAATTCTCTCTCAAATAT
>PIVQ01000708.1 GCA_003354055.1 Desulfobacteraceae bacterium
GAGGCACTTGTGGAAATTACCCAGATCGGTAAGGAATGCCATAAGAAATGTGCCATTTACTACCGGACCGGGGATTGCATTATGCCCAAGGAAGGTGTATTTGCAAAGATTCTCAAGGGTGGGAGTATTGAAACCGGAGATGCGATAGAATTGGCGGACTAGCCAGCGGCTCGGGACCGGCTGATTATGGGTCTGAACGTTAAGGCTGACATAAGAAACAATCAGAATTATGATATATGGAAAGGCGATTACCCCATGGGTTATGAAATAAAATTACAAGATGCCAAAAAAGGCTATACCTATGACCAGGACAAAATCATGTCCCCCAAGGAAACAGTCCAGCGGTTCAAGGCAAAAACCGCCAGTCTGGATCTGGATATTTTAAGCCAGACCCGGCGTATTGATAACGGGCGTCTGGATATTCCCGTTTTTTTCTCTGAATGCGGTGTGGATGCAAAAAAGGTTACAGGCACGAACAAGCAGATGGGCAAAGGCGGTACCCCCGAACAGGCTGAGGCCAGTGCGGTTATGGAACTGGCAGAGCGCTTCAGCTTTTTTTCCTTTGTAAACCAGGAAGACAACTTCTTTTATACTACCCCGAAAGAACTGGGGGAAGAGGCCATGGATTACAGCCAGATCATCAAATCTGTCCATGATAATGAGGAGGATGCCATTAAGGTCAAACCGGTTTTTGACCGCCTGCCTCTTAAATGGACCAAGGGATATAACCTGACCCGGAAAAAAGAGGTCAACATCCCCTTTAACTGGTTTTACATGATCAATGAGTTCAATGGCCCCAGTGCAGGCAATTGTACGGAAGAGGCCCTGAGTCAGGGAATCTGTGAACTTGTGGAGCGCCACACATCATCCCTGGTCAGCCATGGAGATATTGATGTGCCGGGAATCCGCCTGGAGTCCTTTACCGATCCCCTGGTCAAGGAGATGCTGGAAAAATATAAAAAGCAGGGTATTGAGGTTTTTGCCACGGATTTCTCCCTGGATACAGGCATCCCCACCATCGGGGTTATGGCCTGGGATCCTGACACCTTTCCTACAATGAGTGAGATTGTCTGGACTGCAGGCACTTCTCCCGATCCCGAGAAGGCCATGAGCCGGGCTATGACGGAAGTGGCCCAGCTGGCAGGGGACTTCAATTCCGGATCCAACTATGTGGCATCCGGACTTCCCAAATTTACCGACATTAAGGATGCCGCCTTTATCACCCATCCCAAAACCATGATTGACGCCTCGCAGATGGCGGACCTTTCTTCGGACAATATCCGGGTGGAAGTGGAGAACCTGGTCAATACCCTGGCGGAACGGGATTACGACATCCTGGTAATCAACACCATGCACAACGGCCTTGAAATTCCGGCCTTTTACTCCATCATGCCCGGTGCCCATTTCAGGGAAAGAGCAGCGGCAGCCAGCGTCGGCATGTTTTCCGCCCGACTGATCACGGAGAATTTTGATCCGCTACAGGCCCTGACACGGCTGGACGCGCTTGAAGATGCCCTTCCCGGCCAGTACTACACCAGCTTTTACAAGGGACTGATGCTGGCTGCCATTTATGATCAGGAAGAAGCCCTGCAGGAGTTCGAAGATGCTCTGGAACGGGAACCTGCCAGGTTGAACCTGCCGGATATATATTCCCACATGGGCGCCTGCCTGAAAGATTTGGAGCAGTATGACAGGGCCATTGAAACCTGCAACCAGGGACTTAAAATAGATCCCCAGCGACCGGATATGTTCAACACCGCCGGTGCCTGTTTCTTTATGACCAAAAGATACGAACCGGCAATCGAGTATTTTGAAAAAGCACTGGAGGTGGATCCCTCCCTGGCCATCAACTATGCAAATATCGGCTCCTGCTACAGGGAGCTGGGTGACGCTCAGCTGGCTATCAAATACTATGAAATGGCCTTGAAAGTGGATCCTTCCATTGAATTTGCCAGAGACAATATTGAAAAACTGAAAAATAAATAGATCTATTTTACTGTTCAGGTACCCGGATTAATCCGGGTACCTGAAATTTCCCAGGGCTACCGGACTTAGAGTAATACCTCATGGATAGATTTCTAAACATATGCACAAGTCTTTTTGACGGCTTTCGCAGGTTCTGGCACAGGGAAACCACCCATAAAACCGTGTCCGGCATCCTGGTGCTGATCTTTCTGCTCAGTCTGGCAGTGATTGAACTGAACCGCCAGGGCATGCTGCCCGCGTACCTGTCAACCCAGATCCCAAACAGCCATTATATGGCCATCAACCTGGCATTTCTCCTGGTTCTAATCATGGAAGTTTTAGGGATGATATTCGCCCTTCCAGGATCCATGTCCAGGGCGCTGGGCAAGCAGTTTGAAATCCTGGCCCTGATCTTTCTGCGGAATGCGTTCAAAGAGTTGTCCGTACTGCCCGAACCCATCTCCCTGAGCCATCACAATGAGGTGCTCTGGCATATTCTCTCATACGGATTCGGCGCCGTTGCTATCTTTGCCCTGCTGGGGGTGTACTCGAATATGCAGAAGAATCTGGACCGTGCCCTTAAACCGGGTCCTTCTCTGGACCGCTTCATCGCTGCCAAAAAAAGTGTTGCCCTGTGCATACTGGTTACCTTCTGCGGCATGGGCATTTATAACATCTTTCTGAAACTGACCGGCCAGCCTATATTCCATTTTTTCCAGTCTTTTTACACCGTATTAATTTTCTCGGACATCCTCATGGTGCTGCTGGCCCAGACCTTTCTGCCCCAGTTTCCGGCGGTCTTCAGGAATTCAGGCTATGCCCTGGCCACCCTGCTTATCCGGCTGTCCCTGACCGCGCCGGCTTATTTCAACGTATTGATCGGACTTTCTTCGGTGATGCTGGCCGCATTTCTCACCCTGGTATATAATAAATTCTACAAACCCAAGGATATGACCTGATATGTTTAAAAAGAAAATACCTTCCTGGAAAAAAAGTACCGTGTCCACAGACAGAGTATTGAAAAAAATAAAGCCCGGCATGCATATATTTATCGGAACCGGAACCGCAGAGCCCAGAACCCTGGTTAACGCCCTCATGAGCGCCGAAGGCCACCGTCTGGAGGATTTAACCCTGATCCAGCTGCTCAGTTTCGGGGATGCCATTTCATACAAGGCCCTGGAATCACATCGGTACCGCTTAAGAACCTTTTTCTCGGGCTGGGTCTCTGCCGAGGCCATTACAGCCGGTAGGGTGGATATGATACCCTCAAGGTTTTCCGCTGTCCCGGCTCTGATGAAAGAGGGGATGATTCCCATTGACGTGGCCTTTATCCAGATCACTCCGCCCAATGACACTGGCTATTGCAGCTTGGGAATAGGTGTCGATGTTGCCAGACGGGCCATGAAACATGCAGATATTGTTATTGGCGAGATCAACGAGAACATTCCCTTTACCCTGGGAGATACCTTTGTCCATATGGATGAATTCGATATGCTGGTGGAGTCCACGGTGCCCCCCTTTTATTTTCCCAGGTATCCGGTTGAACCGGTATTTGACCGGATAGCGGAGAATGCAGCATCGGTAATCGAAGACGGTTCCTGCCTTGCCTTTACCTATGGTCCTATTTTTGAGGCCTTGCCCAAATACCTGTCCAGAAAAAAAGATCTGGGCATTCACACCCCATTTTTTACAGACGCCCTTATGGAACTGGTTGAAAGCGGAGCCGTTACCAACCGCCAGAAGGGCATGTTCAGGGGACGATCCCTGACCACCTATGCCCTGGGTTCTAAAAAACTCATGGAGTGGTTAAACAAAAACCCCAT
>PIVQ01001537.1 GCA_003354055.1 Desulfobacteraceae bacterium
CGCGAGCATCTGCCAACTTTATTTCTCGTTGCTTGAGGATGGTTTGTTGCTCACCTTCAAGCATCTGTTTGGGTGTAACATAGCCAATCGAGCTGTGCAATCGCTCGGTGTTATAATACGTTACGTATTCGTTAATATTTTGTTCGGCTTCCTCCTTCGTTTCGGCGCATTTCGGGCGCACACATTCTGTTTTAAGGCTTTTATGGTATCGCTCCAGCTTGCCATTGCTCTGCGGATAATACAGACTTGTTCGCACATGGGTCATGCCAGCCAGGCGAATATATTCTTTGAAATCGCGGGCGATAAATTGCGGGCCATTATCACTGATCATCTTGGGGCGCGCTGACGGGTGCTCCTCCAGCGCCCGTTGTATGATCATTTCTACGTCTGCTTCCTTCATCTGTTCCTTGAGCTCGTGATGAATAATCGACCGGCTGAAGCCATCCAGGATGCTACACAAATAGTAAAAGGTTCCGCCGCAATTGATATACGAAATGTCAATGTGCCAGTCATCATGGGCCTGAAGCGGCTGAACAAAACCAGTTCCTTTCTTCGAGGGCTTCACGTTGTGAGTATTGAGCAGGCCCGCCTTTCTCAACACGCGGTAAGCTGTTGCAGGGCTGACCGATACGACATCCGCGTCCATCATCATATAGCAACTTCGGCGATATCCATCGAAAGGATGTTCCTGAAACCAGCTCACAATCAATTCAACTTCCTCCGGTGTAATCCAATGATCTCGCGGGATCTTGGCATTGTGCTCATTTGCTTTTCCGTATCGCTTTTTCCAATCGTAGAAACGACCGCTGCTGATGCTTGCTTTGGATAGCAACCAGCTCAACGAAAGGCGGGTCTGCTCCTGAATCTCCACGAGGTAGTCGACGATTCGATCTCGCAGGTCTAGCTCAACCCATCCTTTTAAA
>PIVQ01000709.1 GCA_003354055.1 Desulfobacteraceae bacterium
AATCAAATCCAAAAAACACAAAAACGAAGAATTATTAATTTAAAAAGAAGTTAAATAAATCTATTTTAAAATTGAATTAAAAAATATATTATAAATAATTATAATTACTTATAATGTCAAAAAATTATTGCCCATGGGTAGAGAAGTATAAACCAAAAAACTTTTCAAGTTTTAAACATAGTAATATATTACTAACTAATTTTAAAAATAACATTGATAATTTTAATCATTGTATTTTATATGGTCGTGCAGGAGTCGGCAAATGCCATACTATTAATACGGAAATAATAATGTACGATGGGTCAATTAAAATGGTTCAAGATATAAAAGTAGGTGATTTATTAATGGGTGATGATTCCACACCAAGAAAAGTATTAAAATTAGGAAGGGGTCAAGATGAATTATATGAAATATCAAATGTTAAAGGAGATAAATATGGGTGTAATAGTGAACATATTTTATGTTTAAAATATTCTGGGAAACCAACATTATTTGATAGGAAAAATAGAAAATCATATGTTGTATCTTGGTTTGATAATATGGAAATTAAAACTAAATCTAAAACATTTTTATATAAAAATAAAAATAAAGAAGATATTTTAAAAGAAGCAAATATATTTTTAGATAATAAGATAAAAATACAAAATAATTATATAACAATATCAATTAAAGATTATTTAAAACTATCAAAAAAATATAAAAAAGAATTAAAAGGATACAAAACACATATTAATTTTAAAAAACAAGAAATCCCGATTGATCCATATATAATTGGATTTTGGTTAGGTGATGGTTCTTCAAGAACATGTGAAATAACAAACCAAGAAGCAGCATCATTGAAATATATAAAAGATAAAGTAAAAGAATATGATTGTTATTTACAACACAAAGATAAATATACATACAGAATTAATTCATTACTACCAATGAAAAATAATATGAAAATAAAAAAATGTAATAATTTTGTTCTTAAAAAATTAAGAGAACTTAATTTAATTAATAATAAACATATTCCGGATATTTATAAATATAATTCAAGAGAAAATAGATTAAAATTATTAGCAGGCCTCATTGATTCCGATGGGTCATATTTTCATAATACTTATGAAATTATTCAAAAAAACAATAAATTAAGTGAAGATATAGTTTATTTGTGTAGAAGTTTAGGATTTGCTTGTTATTCTAAAAAGAAAAAAAGTTATTGTATTTATAAAGGTGAAAAAAGATGGGGAGAATATAATAAAATAACTATCTATGGAGAAGAATTAGAAAAAATACCTGTTATGTGTCTAAGAAAAAAATCGTCCAAAAGAAAACAAATAAAAAATGCTCTTGTTGGTGGAATAAAAATTAAATCATTAGGTAAAGGTAATTATTACGGGTTTCAATTAGATCATAATCATAAATATTTATTAGGTAATTTTATTGTTACCCATAATACAACCTTCATTAATTTATTAGCAAAAAAAATATATAAACCACAAGATTTAAAGCATAATGTTCTTTCGTTAAATGCTTCTGATGAACGCGGAATTAATACTGTTAGGGAAAAAATCAAAATTTTTGCGAAACAAGCTATTTATAAAAATTATAAATATAAAATCATTATTTTAGATGAAGCAGATTCATTAACATATGAAGCACAAACCGCTTTGAGAAGAATAATTGAAATATATTCTAAAACTACTCGGTTTTGTTTTATTTGTAATTATGAGAATAAAATAATTGATCCTATTAAATCAAGATGTAATATTATTAAGTTTAATAATTTCCCTGATAAATATATTAAAGAACACTTAATGAGTATTTTAGATGAAGAAAAATTAATCAACCAAAAATATAAAGATTACATTGATATTATTTTACAAATATCTAATAATGATTTAAGAAAATCTATTATTTATTTAGAAACATTAACTAAATTAAATATAGAAAATATTGATATTAAATTAATTTATAATATTTTTGGTATTCTTGATAAAACTCATTTAAAAACTGAATTAGATACTATTAAATGTTTTGATGATATTAATAGTAAAGTTAATTCATTAAATACTTATTCATTAAGTGATATTATTAATGAGATAACAGAAATTATTATTGAACTAGATATTGATGAAAATAAAAAATATAAGTTTCTTATATTACTATCTGAAATAGATAATATAAAAAATAAAAATGTTAATTATGATATTATTATTATTAAAATATTAAGTGAATATTTAACTTTGATTAATTAAATGAGAAATAAAATTCAAACCACCATTTTTATTTTGTGATGTGTATTGAATACTATATGTAAATCTTGTTGGTTTCTTCACTTGATATTGAAGATTTGTTAATCTCATTTGTTTTCTAAAACAAGAATTACGTTTATTTACAATGATGCGTCTTCTAATACTATGTTGAAAATTTACACCAAACTTACGAAAAATCATAAAGTATTTGTTATATATATATATATTATATAATATTTTTAATTTAATTTTAAAATATTATAATAACAAATCTTACTTGAATATTTCATTTACATTTTCAAATGGTTAACTCTATATGGAGCACATTGACTAGGGACTGATAATACATCTAATGTTGATACTATATATTCTTGTCCATTATCAAATGTAATATATTGTCCTTTTTTAATACCTTCTAAATTATTATATAATCCTGTATAATGAATAAGATTATCTTTATCAATTATTTTATATTTTAAATATTTTATATAACTATTATTACCTTTTCCTTGTAATGAACATTTATATATCATTAATGGTTCAATACTAACTCCATTAATTCTACATCCATAACCATATTCAACACAACTTGTTTGTTCTAATGGTGGAACAATTAAGTCAATTACTTCAAACTGTTCTCTTCTTAAACATATAACTATACATATAATTACTGCTATAATTATAATACTACCTTGAACACGTCTATCTTTTATTAAATCCATAAGTAATTTTAATATTTTTTTAATTATTTTAAACATATTTATTATATAATTAATAAATATATTTTCTAAAGGTTATATTAAATAAATAATATATATATATATATATTAAAATGTTTAAAGGTTTATTAAAAAGTAAAATTGTATTCGGAATTATTGCTGCTTCATTAGTATTAGCTGGAAGTACAATGAAAATAAAACTTCCAATTCAATTAGAAGATTTATTCAAAAATGATTTAGTTAAAGTTGCTTTATTATTTGCTATACTTCGGTTAGGTCAAATAGCACTTCATTATGCTGTAATTGCTTCAATATTATTTATTATTTTATCTGATAAATTAAACGATAAAGAAATTGAAGATTTTGCTAATTAATTGTAAAAATGGATTTGAGTAATGTATTACCGATGATTTGCTCTTTCTTTTTTAATTTCATTGCTTTTTGTATTTGATATAAATTACCTATATCCATATTATTATAATTAAATAATAGAGGATTTTTCTCTCGTTCAGCATTTAACTTTTTCTTATTATTTTTTACCTTTGTATTTTTTGAAACATTCGCAGGAAAGAACATTTGAGTTTTAATATTTCCCACCAGTTGTGTTGGAATTACATAAGATACATAATTAACATAAGGCATTTTTGAAAAATTACCTGGATTTGATATATTTAATATATCACCATCAGCAATTGTTTCTGAAGCATCATCTAATATTGATAAATCTTTACAATTTTCTCCTTTTATATAGTGTTCAAATACTACTGCTGGAACTAAAAAACTATCAGCATAATATATTGATTCTTTTTGTAATATTTCATTAGCATC
>PIVQ01000710.1 GCA_003354055.1 Desulfobacteraceae bacterium
ATCCACCACGCAGCCGGTATGCTGGAATCCATGCTGACCATTGCCCACGAGCAGTTTGTCATTGACGATGAGATCATCGGCAATGCCTGCAAGGTACTGCAGGGTATTGAGGTGGATGAAGAGCATCTTGCCCTGGAGGTTATGGAATCAGTGGGCCCCGGCGGCAATTTCATGACCGCTCCCCATACCATGAAACATATCAGGAGCGAATACTATAATTCAAACGGAGTGACTGACAGGAAGAGCCGTGACCGTTGGGAGAAGGAAGGTTCAATGGATGCCCGCCAGCGTGCATTAGGCATTGCCAAAAAACTTCTGGCCAATGAAAAATCATATATTCCCGAAGACGTGGATCAGGCCATCCGGGAAAAGTACAACATCATCCTGCCCTCATAAGGAATACGACAATGACAGACTTTAACGAAATCAAAGAATGCCTGATCAGCCTGAACGATACAAAGCTGGCCGACCTTATAACCCGGGCCCTGGAGAATGGGGCAGCGCCGGCTGATATCCTTAATAACGGTTTGATTGCCGCCATGGATATCGTGGGTGAGCGTATGGAAAACGGGGAAATGTTTATCCCTGAGGTGCTTATGGCAGCCCAGGCCATGTCCCAGGGGGTTGATATTCTCAAGCCTCTTCTGGGGGATGAAGCGGATGCCGATAAGGGCCGCGTTGTGATCGGTACGGTCCAGGGCGACCTCCACGACATCGGGAAAAACCTGGTGGCCATGATGATGGAAAGTGCAGGCCTTACCGTTCACAATCTCGGCGTGGATATCTCTCCTGAAGCCTTTGTAAAAGAGATCAAGGAGAAAAATGCCGACATCCTGTGCCTGTCAGCTCTTTTGACCACCACCATGCCCATGATGAAACAGACCGTTGATGCCGTGGTGGAAAGCGGGTTGAGGGATCAGGTTAAAATCATGGTTGGCGGTGCGCCGGTGACCCAGGCTTTTTCCGATGAAATCGGTGCGGACGGATTTGCAGCCGATGCCGGATCTGCTTCAAAACTTGCCAAGTCTCTTGTTGCCTAATCATTAAGGAGAATCAGACCATGTTTGAAGTTATCGGAGAGCGAATCAATACCTCCAGAAAACTGGTTCAGGCGGCTGTTGCCGAGCGGGATGCCGACTATATCATCCGGGATGTAACGGCCCAGCAGGAGGCAGGAGCAGATTTTATCGACGTGAATGCCGGGGCGCGCATTGGGCATGAGGAAGAGGACATGCGCTGGCTTCTGGATACGATCCAGCCCGTTTGTGACATCCCATTAGCCCTGGACAGTCCGGATCCAGCCATCCTCGAAATGGCCTTTGCCATGGTGGAGAAAACCCCCATGGTCAACTCCATCTCCCTGGAAAAAGAACGGTTTGACGCCATGATGCCCTTTCTGGACGGCAGAGAATGCAAGATAATTGCCCTATGCATGGATGACGCCGGTATGCCCGGCTCAAGTGACGACATCCTGAGCCGGGCCCGGAAACTGGTGTTCGAGTTGAACGGCATCGGCATCGCTACATCCAACATCTATGTGGATCCCCTGGTACAGCCAATTTCCACCGATTCCACCAAAGGCGTCATGGTACTGGATGCGGTGCGGGCCATTAAAGCCGAGTTTCCGGAGGTTCACATCACCGGCGGGCTGTCCAATATCTCCTACGGTTTGCCCCAGCGTCATATCATCAACCGGACCTTTGTCACCCTGATGATGGATGCGGGCATGGATTCTGCCATTATTGATCCGCTGGACAAGAAAATTATGGCGACCATCCGGACCGCTGACATGCTGCTGGGGCATGATTCCTTCTGCATGAATTATCTGAAGGGTGTCCGCAGCGGACAGATCAAAGCTTAGAAAAGGAAAGATTGGTCATGACACCGAACCAGAAAACCTTGTCCTTTATCCATAATACTGTATGGGCAGATCTGCCTGAACCTGTTCAGCACCAGGCAAAGCGTTGTTTGATGGATGCCTTGGGCGCTTTGATTGCCGGGCACGAGACCCCGGTGGGGGAGTTAATGGAGGCCATGGCTGTTGAACAATTTTCCGGGGACCAGGCAGCCATTATGGTCTCCGGGACCCGCACCTCGGCTGCCGGAGCCGCCTTGGCCAACGGGTTTTCCGCCAATGCCCTGGACATTGATGACGGATACCGGCCCACCATGGGCCACCCCGGTGCCTGTGTACTGCCCCCGGCCCTGACGGCCGCCCAATTGTCAGGCTGCTCAGGCAAAGCTTTGCTCACCGCCCTGGCCCTGGGGTATGAAATCGGAACCAGGGCCGGGCTGATCCGTCATGCCACCTATGAGACTTACCATTCATCCGGATCCTGGGGAGCTGTTGCCGGAGCTGCTGTGGCAGGCAAACTCATGGGTCTGAATGAAACTCAGCTCTGCCATGCCCTGGGGGCTGCCGAGTACCACGCCCCCATTGCGCCCATGATGAAGTGCATTGAAGTGCCGGGTATGGGAAAGGACAGTATCGGATGGGGATGTATGGTGGGCATGATGTCCGTTCTCATGGCCCAAAAGGGGTTCACGGGCATCAATCCTCTGTTCGACGATACGCCTGAGCCTTCCTGGGTGGATTCCCTGGGCTGTGACTGGGAAATTATGAACCTTTATTTCAAACCCTATTCCGCCTGCCGCTGGGCCCAGCCCGGGGTGGACGGCGCCTTGAAACTGGTTCGGGAAAAGGGTATTCTGCCTGAAGAGATTCAGACAATTAAGGTGTATACCTTTGAAGAATCAGCTGCCCTGAGTACGGCATACCCGGAAAACACCGAAGAGGCCCAGTATAACATTGCCTTTCCCATTGCAGCAGCCCTGCTGGACGGGGAGGTGGGGCCGGGTCAAAATCTGCCGCCAAGGCTTTATGATCCGGATATTAGAGAGATGATGGATAAAATTTCTATTATTGCCCAAGGCAGGTTCCAGGAAAATTTTCCGGCCCGGGCCGAATCCGAGGTGCAAATTGCCACAAAGAAAGGTAAGGTATTCACCTCAGGGGTGATGTCGGCCAGATGGGATGCAACCTGTCCGCCCGAGGACCGGGAGCTTGAAGCCAAATTTACCTGGCTGGCAGAACCGGTGCTGGGAAAGAGCAAAACTGAAAAACTGTGCGGCGCGGTCATGGGGCTGGAACGGGTTGAAAATCTGGATGGATTTTTCAGCCTCTGCATGAGATAAATCACCGGCACAGGACCGGGGGATGAAGTTAAGGAATCGTTACAAAATAACTTGATCTAAATTGTTTCCAAAAACCCTTAAAAGACTGGGTATTTTGGAAACAAAAGATCAAGTAATTTTGGAGCCGATCCTAAGGGGAGCATATGTGCGGAATTGTTGTTTACTACGGAGATGCGGAGAACCGACTGACCCGGATTCTCACCGGAATGTGGGCCATCATTTACAGGGCGCCGGACAGTACCGGTATCGGCCTGCTGGGAAACGACCTGGAACCCTTAAGGATCCGCAGGGAACTGGGATCTGTTGAAAATCTCATTGATCGGCTGATGGTGGAACCGGTCTTTGATGAAACAGAAGTCCGGTCGGCTGCAGCCATGGAAGAGGGCAGCGGTGATCACGGGGATTTCATTGCCCGGCGTCAGGATGCGCTGCTGGCATTTGAGGGGTTTGCAGGTTTAGGTTCAAAGGATTATCCCAGGTGGTCACAACTTACGGATACTGAAACGGTAAGGCTCATGGAGCCCGGCACGCCGGGAAATCCGAAGATTCAGGAGACCTTTCCCATTGACTCTCCTAAAGCCCTGAAAGC
>PIVQ01001538.1 GCA_003354055.1 Desulfobacteraceae bacterium
TAACGATTCCTTTCTGTCAAATTCTGAACTGGAACCGAAAGCCCGGGTGTGGCAACGTGCCAACACTCTGCGGGCTCCGGTTCGCATTTGTAGGGGCGGCGGTTTATCCGCCAAGATCATGCCGCCGACCCCGTTTTTTCTTTTCTCCAAACCCGTCAAGATGAAAAACCATCTTCAGCAGAGCTTGAAAACTGAATCCGTGATAAGCCACATATGGCTTAAGACGCAAGCCAAAAGTTTTGAAAGGAACAAAAATATGGAATCTGTAGTGTATCTTGTCGGCATGACAAAAAACTCTTCACGCTCAAAAATCGGCTCGCGTCTTGCCGCGCTTCGAAAAGAAGCCGGAATGAGCCAGGCGCAACTGGCCAAAGCCGTCGAGTTGCCGCAACGCACCATCGCGAACTATGAAACGATTGCGAATTACATCCCGTCAAACGTCCTCCTTCCGCTGTCCGAAGCGTTGGGAACTTCGATTGAAGAACTTCTCGGCCTCTCCTCTCAAAAATCTGGACGACGCGGCCCTAAGTCCGAGCTTGAAAAGCAGATTATCGCTCTTCGAAGGCTACCAAAAAAAGACCAGCAATTGGCCTCTCAACTTCTGGATCGATTACTCACAACTGCTCACTAATTCCCCCAAGCATTGAACAAATTCCGCTCTGGCTTCCCACCTTTTGGAATCATTGAACTAACGCCTTCCAGTTTTGGAGGGTGTTTCTTTTGCCGCGCTTTGAGTGACGTTTTCCCGTAGGGAATACGGCGCTAAAAGGGTGGAGCCGCTCGTAGAGCGGAGAGCATATGAAGAGGCCGAAGGATGAGGCCGCATACCCTTGTGCCGGACGGCACTTCCCTTTTGAGGCGGCACGTGCGAGGAACGAGCCGTGCCAAGACCGTGCGCAGAGCAAGCGAGGAAAGCGGTGTT
>PIVQ01001539.1 GCA_003354055.1 Desulfobacteraceae bacterium
ACACCCTGTTTCTTCAAGATGCTTTTTACTGTAGTGGTAGGGATTGCACCTTCACCCAGCCAGTAGTTGACGCGGTCTTCTTTCAGGGTGATCACTGCGGGATCCTGCATGGGATCATAGGTTCCAAGTGCTTCGAGAAATTTCCCGTCTCTGGGGCTTTCAATATCAGCAGCAACAATTCTGTAGAAGGGTTTTTTCTTGGTACCTTTACGGGTGAGTCTTAATTTTACGGACATTTTATTTTGTCTCTCCTTAAAACGGTAGCATGCCTTTTAATGATTTCATGCCGCCTTTATTAAACTTCTTTATCATTTTCATTGACTGGGTGTAACTCTTGAGAAGCTTGTTTACATCCTGGACTGTTGTCCCTGATCCAAGCGCAATCCTCTTTTTTCGTGAGCTCTTGATGATGGCATGTTTTGCCCGTTCACCAGGGGTCATGGAATTGATGATCGCCTCTATTCTTGAAAACTCCCGGTCGCTGATATTCAAATCCTTGAGCATCTTCTTGTTTACTCCCGGCAACATGCCGATGAGATCTTTAATGGAACCCATTTTTCGAACGGATTGCATCTGATTTTTAAAATCCTCAAGGGTAAATGCATTTTTCCTAAGCTTCTTTTCAAGTGCTTTTGCCTGCTTTTCATCAACCGCGCTCTGGGCCTTTTCAATAAAGGAAAGCGTATCCCCCATACCCAGTATCCTTGAGGCCATCCGATCCGGATGAAACGCCTCAAGAGCAGTTGTTTTTTCCCCCACACCGATGAACTTCAAGGGTTTACCAGTAACGGCTTTAATGGAGAGGGCGGCCCCACCGCGGGCATCACCATCCATTTTGGTCAGTACAAAACCGTTAATGTCCAGCCGTTTATCAAACTCTCCGGCTATGTTGACCGCATCCTGACCGGTCATGGCATCAGC
>PIVQ01001540.1 GCA_003354055.1 Desulfobacteraceae bacterium
CGTGTAGAACCTTTGATATTGCTAAAAATACTCTTATCAATTGGGAATCGCGCTTCACCGGCATCAAAAAGACGTTGCTTCTCTACGCCTTGCTTCATAACTGTCTTCAACTAATTATCGAAGGAGATGAGGTCTATACACGAGTCGGGAAAAATGCACCCCCTGATGAGTCCCTTGGCTGGACAGTTGTACTCATGGACAGGGCCAGTCGTTTTCTTTGGGAACTCAGGTGTGGAAAGAAGGACCGCAAACTTTTCAATAAAGCACTGAGAACCCTGGAAAGGCTCGTTAACCAAACACAGGACCTTTCCTTGATTACGGATGGCGAGCGCCGATATGGCAATGTCTTGTTCGATATCTGCCATGAACTGATCCATAACGGCAAAAAGGGACGTCCACGTAAAACTTTTAGAAAAGGAGTAAAGGTTAGGGTGAAAAACAAAGGATCCCAATCTCATAAAAGAGGACCGAAGCGACCTAAGTATCAAACGCCTCACCCTGAGCATCCAAATACCGAACAGAATATCAAAAATAAAGATATCCACGCCAACCACTGTGAAGCATTCAACAGCTCGCTTCGTCGAAAAAACTCTACATTTCGCAGAAAGACCAATACATATGCGAAAAAAGAAAAGGGGCTTCAGAGAACGCTTGATGTCTATTGGGTGGTCCATAATTTTATACGCTCGCATTTCACTACGAAACAGGTTCCTGCCGTTGCTTTGGGTATTCTCAATAAAACCCCCTCATGGAAAGAACTTTTGGCTCTTTCTATAAAAATTTAATCGGAGTATCCCATTCAACTGAACCAGTGCCAAAATATCAGGAAGGGAAAAATTTTAAAGCAGAAACAATTCATCGAAAATCTGTTTTCCTATGCTGCGTAAATTTTATACCTGAACGATCTCTTTGCCCTATAA
>PIVQ01001541.1 GCA_003354055.1 Desulfobacteraceae bacterium
TCGGGCGTTTGCGGTTATTTTTCCTGAACCACAGGATTTTCAAGAATACCGATCCCCTGGATCTCAGTCTCAACCTTGTCGCCGGGGGTTAAATAAACCGGAGGCTGACGGGCATACCCGACCCCTTCAGGTGTTCCTGTGAGAATCAAGGTGCCCGGCATCAGCGTACAGGACTGGGACAGATAAGAGATAATCTGAGCCACGGAAAAAACCATGTCGCTGGTATTGCTCTTCTGCATCACTTTTCCGTTGACCCGGCACTGAATTTCAAGATTCTGGGGATCGGTGATCTCATCAGGGGTCACCATAGAAGGGCCGCAGGGGCAGAAGGTGTCAAAGCTTTTCCCCTTTACCCATTGTCCCGCACCGGCATGCATCTGCCACCGTCTGGCAGAGACATCGTTGGCACAGGTATATCCCATCACATAATCAAGGGCCTTTTCTTCGGATACATTCTTCGCCGGCGTTTTTATGATCACCCCCAGTTCCGCCTCAAAATCCACCTCAGGGGCATCTGAACAGCAGCCTGGAATCACAATGGGGGCACCGTGACCGGTGATTGCCCCCGGGTTTTTCATAAACACGGCAGGATATTGAGGAATTTCAAGCCCTGTCTCCTTTGCATGACGCCGGTAGTTGAGGCCGATACAGATAATGGCAGAGGCCCAGACCACGGGCAACACCTGTTTCACCTTCAGGCGATCGCCTGTATCGGTAAGGTTTACAAAAACATCCCCTTCCAGGCGAGAGGCGGTTTCTCCGTCCCAGCCGGTTCCCCAGGCAATCTTTTCATCTTCCGTGATAAACCGCATGATCTTCATGATCAATCCTTTATTTTTTGGTTTCCTTGGGATACGCTTTGATTTTCTAATATGCACATAAGGCAGGCAAATGAAAAGGATTTTTCAGGGACAGGACCG
>PIVQ01001542.1 GCA_003354055.1 Desulfobacteraceae bacterium
CCCCCTGATTATTCCAATTGGGAGAATTCGGCCAAAAGTATTGAAACGAATAGCCATAGTAAAAAGTCAGCCAGAAACAGAAGCCGATAATGTAGATTCCATAGTACGCATAAGCACGATCCCTCACCATCAGGAAAATAAACAAATTGTATATTGCCATTGCCAACATGATACCGTAATACAACCCTATACCCAGATTATTCAGACCATTGGCAAAGGCGAAGGATTGTTGATCCCATAGAATGATAGGACATGGCTCATGCAACCCGTCATGGGATTTGAATCTTAAATAAATCTGCCGGGTGTCGCCCGGGGGAATATCAAATTTAAATAAAAAATTACGATAATCCACTGGCCGGGCATTGAAAACAACATGATCACCCGTGTGACTCTCTCTAATAATCTTTTGGTTATGCAACAAATAGTAATCGATATAATCTTGAAGCGCAAATGCCACTTCAAGCCACCAGGTTTTTGGCATTTGCATTTCAGAGGATAGCGTTATTCGCAGCCAATAAACGCTATCTGAAAACGCAAAGTTGGGTACGGCCTGTTGGTTTTGACCCCATAGGTTGGCAAAGGCTGCTGAGCTGACCTGTTCTATGGTAAGCGCACCCTGTTGATCTTCCAAAATATCTGCATGTAATCCCAGGTCATATTTTCCAACACCTGGCGCCAACTTTAAAGTTGGCGCAGCTTGGGAGGCTGTCGCGACCAGCAATAGGATGATTGCAAGAGAAAGTCGGAATATCATAACAAAAGCTCTTTTTTACATTCAGTTCTGAACAAAAGCAATCAGTTTAGGATCGGCTCCAAAATTACTTGATCTTTTGTTTTCAAAATACCCAGTCTTTTAAGGGGTTTTGGAAACAAGTTTCTGCCCTTCAGGGTATTTAGATCAAGTTATTTTGTAACGATT
>PIVQ01000711.1 GCA_003354055.1 Desulfobacteraceae bacterium
TTGGTAAAGGCCAGGGAAACCCCTAGGATTAATAAGATTCCTCCCACCATCATCATGGCTTCCCGGATAATGCCGGGTAACCGGCTCAGGGGAATCTCTTTGTAAACCAGAACTTCCACAACCAATACATACATGGCTGTGACTGCGGCTGCTTCGGATACGGCAAAATAACCGGAGTAGATTCCGGCAAAGACAAACAGGGGCAGGGGGACTTCCCAGATGGCTTCTTTCAGGGCGGCTCCGCAGTTTTTCAGAGAGAACCGGGTCAATGGAACCGGGTTTCCCCGGTTGGTCCAGACACTCCAGACCGAGAGCATGACGATCATGAGCAGGGCCGGGAAAATACCGGCAAGGAATAGATCTTCAATGGAGATATTGACCCCATCGCTCATCTGTTGGGCAATGATGCCGTAGAGGATCAAAGGCAGGGACGGCGGCAGCAGCAGTCCAAGGCTCCCGGATGTGGTGACCAGGCCCAGGCTGAAGTTATCCTGATAGCCGGCCTGTTTTAATGCCGGGTACAACAGCGCCCCCATGGCCACGATGGTGACACCTGATGCTCCTGTGAATGCTGTGAACAGGGCGCAGACCACAAAGGCCACAATGGCCAGGCCGCCGGGCATCCATCCCAGAAAGGCCTGGGTCAGGCGGACCAGCCTTAGGGAGGTATTGCTTTCCGATAGGATATATCCGGCAAAGGTAAACAACGGCAGGGCTAAAAGGATGGGGGTGTCGGCAATCCTGTACAATTCAATGGCCATGACCGATAGATCGATTTCAGACAGGTGAAACCCGAACATGGCCGCAGCAATGATCACGGAGAACAGAGGCGCCCCAAGAAGGGCCAACAGGATAAGTATGCCGATAATCGTTAAAGTCATGGCGTCTGTTTGAAAAGTTTTAGCATATGATGGAAGAAGAACAAGGTGTACCGGATACTGATGACGGCAAAGGCCACCGGGATAATCGCCTCACAGATCCAGGCCGGCACACCGGCAAAGGCTACGATCCCGTCTGCCCTTTCCATGCTGACAAAACGGGCGCTGTGCCAGGCCATCAGGGCGGCAATCCCTGCCGTGAACAGGTAGACCAGAAGGCTTGTAATTTTTTTAACGGAAAGGGGCAGATACCTGGAAATCACATCAATGCTGATATGGTTATTGGTTCTGGAGGCTGCCATGGCGCCGATGAGACCTATCCAGAGCACCAGAACCCTGACCAGGGGGTCTGCCCAGATAATACCGGCGTCAAAAAAATTTCTTAGGAAAATTTGAAAGACTGCCAGGCTGATCATGGCCAGCACCAGGAAGACCAGGATGGCATCTTCGAGTTTTTGAAAAATGGAGGCAAGGCGGATAAACATGGATTTTTTATTGGACCTTGTTGCCGTCGGCCTTGTGAAATTCGGCTATCAAATTATCCAGTCTGTCTGCGGCTTTCTTTGGCAGGGTGCCTGACGTGACCATTTTTTCAGAGGCTTTGCCTGCAGTGGCCAGCCATAATGCCAAATCATCCCCCAGGGGGGTGATAAATTTTATTCCCTGTTTTTTTAAAGCGGCAACGGCCTCAGAATCATCATCCCGGTTCTGTTGGTCAATTTCTTTAAAGGCCCTGGTCATGATCCGTGTGACAATCTCCTGGTCTTGGGCGGAGATTCGTTTAAACCGTTTCTTGTCAATGGCCAGGACTGCATGGAGATAGAGCAGAGGGATATTGGTTACATAACGGATCTCAGTATGCCATTGAAGCACAATGGCCCCCACAGGGGAAGTCGCAACCGTATCGATCAGGCCTGAGGAAAGACTGGTCCGAACGTCTGATAGAGGAAGGGGAATGGGAGAGACGCCGAATGTTGCCACGGCATCCCGGCTCAGTTGATCATTGTCCGGTATCCATACCTTGCGTTTCCTAAGATCTGCAACGGTTTCAATGGGTTCTTTGGACATAATGTAAGCAAATCCGCCGCCGGACAGACCAAAGGTAACAAATCCCCCATCTTCCAAGCCCTGTATGATGAAGTCATCCATGTGCTGCCGCACATAGTCAACCTCTTCCTGGTTTTTGAATTTCATGGGCTGGGAATAGACCTGATTTGCAGGGAAAAATGAGGACAGACTGCCCGCAACCACGGCCCCGCCCTGGAGCTGGCCGATACGGATTTTTCTTAAGACAGCTTTGTCATTTCCCATAACACCGCCGGGATAGAATTTGAATTTAACCCGGTTTTCGGTTTCGGTTGCCACGGCTTTGGCGCCTGCGCGCATTTTTTTCATCCACATCGACCCTTCAGGGGATAGGGTGGCGATTTTAAAGGTCTGGCCGTATCCTGACGTTAAGCCCAAGATCAGGATAAGGGGTACCAGAGCGATTTGTCTTATAAACATGGTTGGTTTCCTATGGGTAATTTAAAAATATTCGTCAGCCTCATCCAGCAATTGGCGGGCCTGTTTTTGAGCATAGGTGTTAATCAGTGTATAGCCCGGAATTTCCGGGTCGGTTTCCACAACTTCGGTCAGCAACCGGTCATGGAGGGGTCTGTCAAACAACATTTTTGCATAGAGTTTGGCATATACCACCTTGGCCATAAGGTTTTTCCCTTTGGACAGTACAATGGCCTTTTCAAAATAGGCCTTTCCCTGTTCCGGCTTGCCGCCTAGGGCAGGCGGAAGAAAGGTGGCCAGGGTTCCCAGATACAGATAGGCAGCTCCGTCTTTATAGGTTTCATCCAGATGGATCACCTGGTGCATGATGGCTTCAATTCTTGAAATATCGGCCAAAGCATTGAAATCATCCGTGTTGGCCATGATCCATGAGGCCCAGGCGTTGCCCAGGGTAAACAGATAGGGAAGATCATCTTCATCCATATCTGTAATAATTGTCTGGAATTCTCCGTAGGGTTTGTCCTTGATGCCGCAGGCATCATCATTGGCCTCGCAGATTGCAGTAGTGGCATAGGTCATGGCTTTTTTTGCCAGTTTTTTTGATCGTATTTTATCCGTGACAAATACATCTGCATAGGCCGTGTACAACTGGGCGCCAATGGCCAGAATGTCTTCAGATTCAGGATCCTGGGAGATCAGGCTGTCTACCATGAGCAGATAGGCAGGTGCGCCGGATTCCACCATATCCAGATCATTGTTGTTTAAAATGCTGTCGGACAGATGGGCCATCATATTGGATTTGACGGAACAGCCCTGCGCAATAACTATGACCACAGGAAGCATTAGCCAGAACATGAGCGAGAAAAAAGTATTTCCGCAGGTTAACTTCCAGGAATGAGGCAACATAACTCAATTGTCCTTCAAGAAACTTTAGGTTAAGACATTCATTTTTATCATTTACACAAAGTTAAAAATTAGCCTTTTTCAAACAGAAAAGCAACCGGATTCGCCTGGAGTAACAATTCCTTTTTGGATAAGACGGATTTAATTAAATGTTTGAATTCCTTTCAATCATGATATAATACCTTTACATTCATCACCAACGTCATTTTTAATGATGGCCAACTTCATTTTTAATGATGATTAAACTTCTTTGGAAATAATCGAGCCATGGTGTCAAAATCAAAAATACTGTCACTCCGAATCCTAATTCAGGTTCTCTTAATAATCCCGGGACTCTGTTTTACCTTACCATTGCCCGGCGTTGCTGTGGCATCAACACCAAAGGTCTATATTCTCCCGGTGACCGGTACGGTTGAGCCGGGTCTTGCCGCCTATGTCCGCCGCTCTCTCAAAGAGATAGAGAATGACACGGACGCCATT
>PIVQ01000090.1 GCA_003354055.1 Desulfobacteraceae bacterium
GACCGGATGATCAAAGTGTATCAAAATCTGGCCAAGGGAGGCGTCGGCCTGATAATAACAGGAAACCTGTATGTAGACGCATTGGGAAAGGTCTCCGACTCCCAGCCTGCAATTGATCGCGATGAAACAATGCCGGGTTTGAAAAGGCTTGTGGATGCCGTGCATCAACATGGGGGGAAGATCGTTTTTCAATTGTCGCATTCCGGGAGGCAGACGAAAAAAGAAGTCATAGGCCGAATCCCCATGGCCCCGTCTTCTATCCATCGGGATCTCATTAATTTCCAAAAGCCTGTGGAAATGAGTGAAAAAGATATTCATTTATTGATACGCGCATTTTCGCTGGCTACGCAGAGAGCCGTTGAAGTCGGTGCAGATGGAGTACAGCTTCATGCGGGGCACGGCTATTTGTTCAGTCAATTTCTGTCACCGTTTTTCAATCAGCGTTCTGACAAGTGGGGCGGTTCTGACGAAAATCGGTTCCTTTTTTTTAAAGAGACCGCAAAAGAAATAGAAAAAGCGCTACCTGAAGACAAAATCCTGCTGGTAAAGCTGAACGGGAATGATTACACCCCCGGGGATGGTGTCACTCCTCCGTTGGCAGTTAAGTACGCGACTTGGATGGAGTCGTTGGGATTTGATGGAATTGAAGTCAGCTGCGGAAACGGGGCCTTTGCTCCATTTAGCATATTAAGAGGAGAAGTGCCCGTCGAGGAAATGATTAAAATATTTCCGTGGTGGAAGAAGGTAATTGCCCGATCCAAATTGCAAAAAATGGTGGGAAAATACGACCTTATTGAGGCCTATAATCTCGATGCAGCAAAACAGATCAAATCTGCCATAAAAAAAACTCCGATTATGTTGGTTGGCGGGTTGCGCAAATTGTCTCAAATGGAAGAGATTGTAGAAAATGGTCATGCGGATTTCATATCCATGTCGCGACCGTTCATCAAAGAACCTTTCATTGTCAAAAAATTTAAAGAGAAAAAAAGAGAGATGGTTAAATGCACATCATGTAATAAATGCTTTGCCGGTTCTCGAAATGGTTTGCCGGTTTTATGTTATGAGAAGGGGGTACCATAAAATTGATATACCGTTTAATCGGAGTATCAAAAATAAACCACCCAGGTAGTTGGCGTGGCATTTCCATCGACGATTATTCACCCAAGATGGTCAATTACATACCGGAAGATTTAAATTTGACGCCACGCCTTACCAGGAAAAAAGAGGTGTCTGTCTGCCACCTTCTGAAATAAAATGTGTCGCCAGATTTTTACGGGCGGGGCAGGCATCCATATTTTCAGTATAGACCTTGACAGTCAGTTTCTTGATTATCTGGGAGTATCTGCTGAAATTGGCGTTGGGGCACTTGGCCCTGATGGCATTTTGCAAGTTGGTTATCGGGACAGCCCAGTTGGGATTGACGTCCCAGGGAGCTTTACTGATTTCAACGGGAGTTAACAGAATATTGTTTGCAGTGCAGACACGCGCTTCGGGTTGAAGGCCTGAACTGTCAAACTCCACTCCTCCTGTCATCACATCCCATGCCTGCTCAAAGAAATTGCCGTCATCACCGCCCTGGGGTTTGGCAATATCCCAAATTTCAATTTTTTGAATGATAATTTTGAGTTTTACACGGTATGAAGCTGTGTTTTGCAGGTCTACACGGAAAAACCCCTGACTGAATCCCGCCTCATTGATGCTTACGGAATTGCTTAGTGAGAAATTTCGAAGATCGTAATACCGATCCATGTTGGTGACGGGATCTGTGACATTGATATCAATACTGGTCAGATTATAGCATTCACCCTCATTACCCAGACCGTTAATCTCGATCGTCTCTGTCTGTCCCACCGGAATTGCCTGGGTAACGATCCGGGGCCACATTGGCATTGCAGCATGTATATAATAGCGTGCCTTGATTCGCAGTCTGTTGGCTGGAATTGTGAAATTACCGTCATTCCGAACCTCGGCCTGCACTCGTCCCTGGCCGAGGTATTTGGCGGAAACTATTTTAAAATCAAGGATCGGGTTGGGTGTCGCCTCAGCCTTTGTCATTCCTGAAAGACTTTTAGCAGCTTTTGGAGTGAACGTTTTGGCATTAAGGATTTTGGCCGAGTTTTTTATCTTTGCATTGGAAGATGGGTCGGCCTGACTATAACTGCCGATTAAAAGAAAGAAGCCGGCCAGAAATCCGATAAACAGTATATTTTTAGATATGGTTTTCATGAGTTCTCCTGTTATTTCTGATCATCATTGAATTGCTGCAACCTTGAGCAGTCTGCAAAGAACAAACCCGCCCACCTAAAATCGGCGGGTGAAAAGATTACAGGGAAGCCTTAGGAATCGTTACAAAACAACTTGATCTAAATTGTTTCCAAACCCCCTTAAAAGACTGGGGATTATGAAAACAAAAGATCAAGTAATTTTGGAGCCGATCCTTATCTGTCAAGGCTGAACCATTCCCCGATGGAACGTATGACGGTAAACACCTCCGGGCTGACCGTTACCGTCTCCGTCTAAAATATCTCCGTCTTGTGATTTGATTGTATCCTGCAGGGTTACGTCAACAAGGCAGTAAGACGTAGATGTGCTTGTACAAAGACCTGCAATCGGGGTCGGATTGGAATTCCATCTCATGAAATACTGGCTTGTGAATGTCCCGGGAAGCGTTTCCTGGCGGTTGAGTGCACCATCCTTGAAGTATTTAACGCTAACCTGAATTTTATTGTCATGAACAGTGTTGGGATCCACAGGAACTGATGGTCTCAGTTCAACAGTGAAGTTGTTACTGCCTGGAAACGTATATGTTAAGAGGCTCTGTTTAGAAATATAAAACGGGTGGATAACACGAAAATCCAACTCCACCTTATTGTTATCCTCTTTTGTTTCATGAATAGCACCATTTGCATCGGCAATGATCTTTGTTCTGTATCTTCCGGGCTTGTTCAGTTGTGCCTTGCGCATAATGGTATGTGAAGCACCAGGCGCCAGGGCAGGGACGTTTATTTTAACGGGGTTGGTTTCGCCGCCGACAAAAACGGCGGCTTTGGATGCCGGAGCCGCTGCGGTGCCATTGTTAACAATAAGCGCAATAAAGCTGATATTATCTTTGGTGGTAGGGGCGGTCGGATTCATCTTTACCTTGGTAATGGTTAGATCCGATTTCGTCTTAATTCTTGAGTTGGCTACTTTGGGTATCTGTTTGGGTGCAGATAGTTTCATGGATGTGCTTTTGTCGGCTGCACCTGCATTTTGGGTTATTGAGAAAAGAGCGAACAGTGCAACTGCGGCAATCAAACTGAATTTGGGTTTCATACTTCTTCCTTTCGTTTTTTGTTTAAAGAGTATCGCTTGCAGAGAGCATATCGTTGATAGACATAAGGCCCTCTAATAAATGACAGCCGAAAATCAATAAGATTGATGGTCGGCTTTTTTTTCAACGAATATCTTCATCAGAACAGTATTCCCGAATCGTTCTGATGCGCTAAGGATCGGCTCCAAAATTACTTGGTCTTTTGTAAAAATACCCAGTCTTTTAAGGGGTTTTGGAAATAAGTTTCTGCCCTTCAGGGTATTTAGATCAAGTTATTTTGTAACGATTCCTAAGTGAGAAAATGCAAAATTGTTGCCATGGTTAAAAAGGGGGGGGAGTTCTTGTATCATTACAGCCGGAAAAGTGCTGAAAAAGGGCGGTTTCATTGGGCGTTCGAGGGGCGCATGGAAGGCTGGGATCACCATTTTTTGGAATTTTGGATGTTATATTTCATCAGTAATGATTGCATATAAACAAAATTTATGGTGTTTTATCGCGTTTTGTGAGGAGTAAATCGTTTTTGCCAAATTTTCCCCATCAAGAACGAAATTCATTAATTTCAAGGCGGTATTTTTTTATCAGATCATAAAAATCAGCCCTGTATTTTCCGGCGAATTTTGCGGCCTGGCTTACGTTGCCTTCGGTCAGGCAGAGCAGTTTTCTGACATACTCTTTTTCAAAGTCCTTTTTGGCCTTTTTTAAAGGCTTTAAAACATCATTTTTTTTGACGTCATCGGGTTTTTGCAAAATCAGGTTTTCGTTGATCACCTTTGAATCGGTCATGGCTACTGCATATTCTATGACGTTTTTAAGTTCCCTGACATTACCGGGCCATGAATACTGCAAGATTTTGTTCATCCCGGCATCTGATATCCGTTTTATCTCTTTTTTCATTGTCTTTGCATATGTTCTTAAGAAATGATCTGCAAGATGGGGGATGCATTCCAGGCGTTCCCGTAAGGGGGGAATATTGATAGGAATTACATGGATCCTGTAAAAAAGATCCTGTCTGAAATTCCCATTTTCTACTTCAGAGGTAAGATCTTTATTGGTGGCTGCAATAATCCTTGTATCCAGTTCAATGAGTTTGTTGCCTCCCAGGGGATAAAACGCGCTTTCCTGTAAAACCCGTAAAAGTTTTACCTGCATGGTAAGCGGTATTTCCGAAACCTCATCAAAAAAGAAAGTTCCCTGGTGGGCCTGGGTCAAAAACCCGGCCTTGCGTTTTGCCGCCCCTGTAAATGCCCCTTTCTCATAGCCGAAAAGTTCACTTTCAAAAAGATTCTCAGGAAGGGCTGCACAATTAACAGCGATAAAGGAATTTTTCCTTCTTTCACTGGCAAGGTGTACGGATTTGGCGATAAGCTCTTTTCCGGTCCCGCTCTCTCCGGAAATTAAAACAGTGGAATCCGTTGCAGCAGCCTGCTTTACACGTTTAAGTACATTTATCATTGCCTCACTTCGGCAGATGATATTCTCAAAACCCAATTGAGTGGAAACCATGCTGCGCAGATTTTCAACTTCCCTGTGCAGGCTGCTTTTTTCAAGACAGCGTTCAACCTGAAGCATTAGCTCAGCGTCATCAAAGGGTTTTGTCAAATAGGTAAACGCGCCTTTTTCCATGGCAGCTACTGCATTTTCAATGGTGCCGAATGCCGTCAGGATAATGACCTGGATTTGAGGTGTGATACGTTTGAGTTCCCCCATAAGAGTGACACCATTGCCATCCCCCAGTTTGTAGTCAAGCAGGGCAAGGTCAAAATTGGTTTCCTGTGCAATCTGGATAGCCTCTTTCACGCCTACGGCAGTGGAAATATCATAGCCGCCTGCTTCAAGCCTCATTTTAAGTACCGTTAAAATGGAGGGATCATCGTCAACGATTAATATTTTATTCATTTAAACCCCCTTGATTTCCTATTCTGGAACTCAAATCAATCTCTTTTAGCTGCCTGATCTGCTGCCGCAGTTTGGCAATGTAATTTTTTAATTTCTTCTGCTCCTTAACCAGTGTCTGTGTTTTTTTCTGACTTGCCTTTGTCTTTTTTGAAAGACCCCTGTTATCCCTTAAAAGATCCTGGTTTTCCTTTAAAATAGAGAGGACCAGTGCTGAATTGTTTGCCAGAACTGTGTTATTGGGATCCTTGTCTATGAGTTCAAAGCAGACCATTGCCTTTTCGTGATTTCTATCGGGATTATCGGCGTGGGCATATATAAGCGCTTTTTGAAAAATAGCCTCCTGCTTCAACTGGGGCGGGAATAAATCATATGCTTTTTGATTCTCATCAAGTGCGGCTTGAAAATTGCCCTTGGCTACATGATCGCTTGCCTTTTGGAGATGGATCCTGCCCTTTTGTCCTTCCATGGTTTCAAAGGATAACTGGGGGTAGTAATTATACTGGCAGCCTGTACACAGCAGGATTAGAATCAGACAACAGACAATACAAAAGATATTTTTGTACCTTTGGATACTTCGCTTTCCGCCCATATTTCTCCTTTATGTGCATTAATGATATGTTTTGATATTGCAAGACCTAAACCGGTTCCTCTTAAGGTTTCATTTCCCTTGTCAATCCGCTTGAATTTTTCAAAGATAATTTCAAGATTCTTTTCATCGATCCCGCAGCCGTCATCTAAGACAGAGGCGATTATCTTTTTCTTATTTTCAATTGTCTCTATTTTGACAGTGATATTTCCATTTTCAGGGGTATATTTCAATGCATTGGATATTAGGTTATTTAAGACTTCTTCGATTCTGTTCTCATCAAGCCGGGTTTTAGGAATACCCTTTGCCGGCAAAAGCGAAAGGTTAATGTTTTTATTGTTGGCTGCAGGGATAAATTTAGCAAGTGCTTTTTGGGTGACATTAACAATATCCGTTCTTGAAAAATTCCACTCCATTTTAAAGACTTCCATCTTTGAAAGATCAAGAATTTTTTCTATTGAGGTGATCAGCCTGTCGCATTCGGTCAGAATTAATTGCGACAGTTCTTTTTCCTTTTGCGGGTCTGAATTAAAAAGCTGCATATTCAACATGCTTGATGCTTCTTTTATGGATGTGACCGGCGTGCGAAGTTCATGGGAAAAATGACTGATGAAGTCTGTTTTCATGACCTCAAGTTCCTTGAGTCTGCTGCACATGACATTAAAATGCCGGGTCAGGTCCTCTATCTCCCTCGGTGCGGCTGCCATAACGGGAATGTGGTTGAACTGGCCCTTGGATATCTCCCTGGTTTTTTTTTCCAGAAGAAAGATTGAACCGGTGATGGCTTTTGTATTGGTTACAGAAATTGCAATGCCCAGGGCAATGGCAACGATTGTTATAATGCCGGTAAGCTTGCTTGCCGTTCCTATCATTGAATTTGAAAGCAGAAGCTTTGCCGTCTTATCCTTATGTTTCAGTATAATGATCTGTTTTAGTATATCTTCTATGCCGCTGGCCAGGCGGCTTATCTCTGAAATGATCAGTGACGGATCATAATCCGATGATTGATCCTGAATCAGCTTAACTTCATTTTCAAACAGGAGTGAATATTCTTTAAATAGATTTTTGGCCTCTTCGGCAAGCTTTTTCGCCTCAGGCGTTTTCAACATGCCTTTGAATTTCTCCATGTCCTCTTCAAATGTTGTCTTTAGCTTCCTGTAAATCTGATAGTAGTCCATATCCTTTGAAATCATATATTTTTGTTCAAACATTGTCAGAGATGACAGGGACTCTGAGAGATCTTCGCAAATACTGACGCTTTTTGTATCTGTATCAATAATATCCAGGGACAGGTGCTGAAGCTCATTAAGCTTGAAAACGACATAGGCGCCTAAGAAAACCACAAAACCAATCATAATTATATTCCCGATTACCAGGCGCTTGAATATGGTGAGTTTCATTTTTTATTCTTTAAAATATTTTTTATCATGGATTCGAGTTTGAAGATAATAAATCAGCTTGGAATATCTCTTTTAGAACTGTCCCATGAGCGTTGTCAAGGAAAACAAGGAGAATAGGATTCTTGGCCGGATCCGGCATAGCGGTTTCATATTTCATGGTCTGTTATATATAGTCATTCCGGTGACTCATTGTGGATATATCCTCAAAACGTATTGCAGATCGCTCTTTTGGAAGTCCCGGTAAACGGTCTGATACCCTTTAAAATGCTGCTTGATATCAGATCCAAACTCATCCGGCACGGTGTTTGCTCCGTCTTTGTCCAGTACTTGTCCGGTACTTATCCAGTGTTTGCTAAGTTGTATTCTTAATTTCTTTAAAATGAAGATACTTTCTGAGGTGATGATAATGAATCTGCAGCAGACCCATCAAAGTCTTAAGAACTCCCAAAGCAGATTTCTTGCTTTATTTGAACAATGTCCCTTAAGCATGCTTTTATTTTCTCCAACAGGGTATATTCGTTTTGCCAACCAGGCATTTGAAAATTTTTTTAATATTGAAGTCCAGGATTTAATCGCCTCAAATTTTAATATTATCGAACATGAAATTATTCTCAGCTCCCCTGTTTTTGAACATGTAATCAAAGGATTTACCCAGAAAATTGTTGAGTTACCGCAAACCATATTCTTTTTTGATAGAAGTATAAAAATAGTGAACAAAAAAGACTCCTGGCTTCGTTGTTTTATTTATCCTGTAAAGGATGATTCAGGGAATGTCATAGAAGTGGTTATGATGCATAAGGACATATCCGGCAATCGTGAACTGGAAAACCGTGTACAAAAAAGGACAACCCGGTTAAAAGCACTCAATGCAGAGCTTGTCCGTTCAAAAATAAGGGAAGAGGCTGCCATGAGGGTTAAAGATGAATTCTTTTCAAATGTGAGTCATGAACTTCGGACACCGCTTACAGCCATAAAAGAGGCCTCAAGCATGCTTTCCCAGGGGCTTTATGCCGGACAACCCGACAAACAGCATGAGTTGTTTTCAATTGTAAAAAATGAATGTGAAAGACTTATGTTGTCGGTTGACAGCATTCTTGATGTTTCAAAAATCCAGGCCGGTATCAAGGCCTATCGCTTCAAAGCATTTAATATTATCCCCTTGCTGCAGAAAACAATTGTAAATCTTGATCCCATTGCCCGAAAAAAACATATCAGTCTTGAATTAAAATGCGGCCCTGATATCCCGCAGGTTTTAATGGACAGGGAAAAAATTGGCCGGGTTATGACAAATCTTGTCGGAAATGCCTTAAAGTTCACACCCGTTGACGGCACTATTGTTATAAGCGCCTTTTATACGGATGCCCAGAAAACATTTGTTAAGATTTCAGTCTCTGACAATGGTATTGGTATCAGCAGCATACATCTTGACAACATTTTTAATAAATTTACTCAGGTAAAACAAAAAAATAACACAAAAAAGGGATCCGGCCTCGGTCTTTTTATTGCGCGAAATATTATAGCGGATCATAAAGGTATAATATGGGCAGAGAGTAAGCCGGGAAAAGCAAGTACGTTTTATTTTACACTGCCCCTTGCATCATAGAACAATTGTCTTGTTCCCGCCTGCGTTTTGGGCAGTGTCCAGGGCTTTTTCAGCCACAAAGATCATCTGGGCTTCCGACTGCATTGAAGGGACACGTTTTGCCATGCCGATGCTTACGGTAATAGGATGTTCAGGGAACCGTTTTAGGAGCAGAAGTCCCAATTTTTCTATTTTTGACTTTATCCGCTCTCCATAGTCTATTGCTTTTTCCAAAGTCATATGGTTGAGAATCACCATGAACTTATCTGTCTCATAGGGACCGGCACAGTCAGTGAAACGGCTGTGCTTGTTCAAAATGCCTGCAACCAGTTTAAGAATGCTTTCCCCTTCCAGGAATCCAAACCGGTTGATAAATTCCTTAAAATTATCAATTTCAACCATACAAAGAAAAAAATCTCGGGATGCCGGTTTATTTTGCCGGAAGTGTATCGACAGCTGTTCTGCAAGAGAACCTGGGCTGTGGAGTTTTGTTAAAGGATCAATATTTCCCCGGATCGGGTTTTCTTTGGTATTCAGGGACTGATTAATGGCCACGCCCATCTCCTGGGCCACTGAGCATAACCGGATAAGATCAGAGGGCTCAATGGGTTTTTTACTGTGATAATTATCCAGTCCAAGGATTCCAAGCAGCCTGTTGTTATGGGAAAAAGGTACAAAACCCATCTCTTTTGTCCTAAATTTATCAAGCATAGCCATGTCTTGAGGATTTCTTCCGTCAATTATTACGGGCGCAAGTTTTCTTAAGCAATTGATAAGTTTTTTTGATTTTTTGCTAATGAATATTTCAATTGAGGATAAATCATTCTTGTTGCCTGTAATATCAAGAACATGTGCCGGGGTCAGGTAACGCTTATCCCTGTCGATTTTCAGGATATATAACCTGTCAAACCCAAAATCACTCTGAATCGCTTTCATGGTTCCTTTTATAAGCGTTTCAGAGCTTGATAATGTCAAAGGCTTGATAGAGTTAACGGACTTTTCAGGAAAGCTTGCTTCATTCTGCCTGTAATAGTATGTGGTATTCAACCTTGCCAATTCAATATTGGCTCTTAACAGGTTCGTCCTGAGTTGATCGGATGAAGGAAATGAGAATTGATAGAGGTCGGAGGTCTGTTTTATCTGCTGGTCCATCCGATTCAGGATAACAGGAAAGTCAATTGTATTAAAATCAATATACTTTTCCACTTCAGGCAGCAGGACAGGATGGCGCAGGATATCTGCCGAACCCAACCCTTGCGTCCATGTTAAGAAATTGGAAAGGGAAACTATGGCAATAAGCTTGCTGTTTTCTTTTGACAAATTCAGATGGTCAAATCGCTGGTGATGATATTTGATGGCAAACAGGATGCTGTCCGGAATATTCCAGGAAGCGCAATAGTAGGCGCCTATATCATCATGGCTGATTCCGATAACCTTTCTTTCAGCCTTTATTTTGAGGCTGTCGGGTTCCATAAGATTATTAAGGAAATCACCATAGCTGATACACCCGTATCCGTCTAAAATCATTTTCCCAATATCATGTAAAAGCCCTGCAACATATGCTTCTTCCGGTCTTGGATATTGGATTTCTTCGGCCAGAGACATGCTTAGTCCTGCCACTGCCAGACAATGTTGCCAGAAAAAGGTTCTGTCAAAAATGACTGTTTTTTGGGGTCTCACTATCTGCTCAAACAGGGTAACCTGTAAAGCAAGCCTTTGTATGGCGGCAATACCTAAAAAAGTAATGCTCTCTTTTACGGAGGAAATGCGGTTTCGAAGGCCATAGGCCGCAGAATTGACTATTCTAAGGACTTTGGCAGTAATAGCTGGATCAGATTCAATCACCTTGGCGATATCCGCAGCATTTGCATACTTTTTTCCAATAAGCTCAACCACCTTCATTGCAACCACCGGGAAAGCAGGCAGGTCCGTTACATCCCGGTCAAGGACGCTTTCAACCAGTTCTTTTGATGGAAGTATGCTGTGAATTTTCATGTATTTAAGACCAAAAAAATAACTTAAGCCATCTTTTTGTAAAGTTGAATTATTGTGAAATCGATATTTTTGTTTAGTATACATTTATTTAAACTTGGGCTTTAAGTCAAGGGTATGGGAAAAAAAACCGTACTTTTGTATTAGCGAGAACAGCTGGAACAGCGAGAACGGCTGGATCAGCTGTTGTGGCGCTTCGCGCACCATTTGTTGTTGTCCGGCAGTTCCATAATAATATGTCAACCGAAGGTTCACCACCCTCTGCTCTCGCTGATCAAGCGGTTCTCGCCGTTCTCGCATTTTGGGTATATGTTTCCATATTTAGAATTCCTGAAAAAACTGGTTTCAGACGGCTGGGTTTAAACATGCTTATTAAAAACAAAGCCTAAAAATTTTTCTTTGGGAAGGAGCTGGAGCGCCTTTTTTACATCTTTTTTTGATGTAACGCCTGATTCGACCACCATAATGATGCCATCCATGATCGGCGCCATTGAAATGGCCTCTGATCTTTCAAGCACCGGGGGGGCATCAAAAAAAACATACCGGTCGTCATATCTTGATCCCATTTCATTTACAAGATCCTGCATAATATCCGACGATAGAAGTTCCGAAGAATCAAATACGGTTTTATCTCCTGAAATAATTGAAAATTTTTCTACACCGGGCCAGATAATCAATTCGTTCAATGGGGTATCATTATGGAAATAATCAATCAGGCTTGTGTGACTTTCTAACCCTAGATACCTGTGTATGTCCTGGCCTTTAAAATCACAATCCACAAGCAGAACGGTCTGCCGAAGTTGATTTGCAAAGGTAAACCCCATGTTGATGCTGGTAATGGTTTTTCCCTCATTTTTATTTGCGCTTGTCACCATTATGGTCTTTACTTTTCTGTTTTTTGCCTGTTGATGGATTCTGGTTCTTAAAATCTTATATTGCTCAATCACACTTGAATCCGGATTAATGCATACACCCCGGTTTTTTTCCAACACCTGATAATTAATTTTTAAGTTTTTCGAATTTTTATATATTGGGGCCTGCCAAGTCATTGTTTTCTCTCTCCTTTTTTTTTATTTAGGAATCGTTATAAAATAACTTGATCTAAATACCCTGAAGGGCAGAAACTTGTTTCCAAAACCCCTTAAAAGACTGGGTATTTTGAAAACAACAGATCAAGTAATTTTGGAGCCGATCCTTAAATGCTATTTATGATTTTAACCAGGAGGACATCAAGATCCATTACAAAGCCGTCAAATAAAAAAACAGCAACAACCGTAAAAGCCGCGGAAACACTTATGGCCACCATGCGCTTTTTTAATACAGCCGCTTTGTCTTCTTTTGTTATGATCCAGGGGACTTGTGTGAGAACCGGGAATCCTGTCAGTCTTGAAAGCGTTTCAGAATCCCTGAAAGATGTATCTGAAAATTCAAGGACGGAAGCAACCCCAAAGCCTGCTCCCAATGCCAGAACAACACCGATGAGGACAATGGCGATTCTGTTGGGTTTGTGTGGGGTCTCCGGAAACCGTGCAGATTCCACAAGTGTGAACCGTTCACCTTTCTGTTTGGATTCAAGTTCTTTTGCAATGTTGGCTTCCATCATTTTTGCCTGGAGCTCATTGTTTTTGGCAATCAGATTATTCCGTTCCGATAAAAGTGCATTGTGCCTTTCCTCTACACCCGGTGTCTCTGAAATCCTTGTCTTATAAATCCGGGCCTGGTTTTCCAGATCATCTATCTGACTCAAAAACGATTTAATATCTGATTTCAATCCGGCAAGACGGGAGGAAAGTGTTATATATGCAGGGTTTCTCTGTTCTTCATCCTCTTGTTTTTCTCTTTCCCGGGTTTTCTTTTTGGAAATTTTCACCTTCTCTTCAAGCTCCCTGATCTCCTGTTTTATTTCAACAACATCCGGATAGAGATCTGAAAACCTGGTTTTAAGGTTTATCAATTCCATTTTCAGCGCTTCAAGCCGTCTTTCATCATCCTCTTTTGGGCTTCTTTGATACAGGGGGCGGTTAATACTTGTGTTTGCAAGCTGCTCTTCAATTTGCTCTTTTTTTTCCCTGGTGTTTCGAAGACTCTCTTTTGCAAGTTCTATACTGCGTTTAATATGATCAAGGCTCTGCATATTCATCTGAAAAATTTCAGGCAGTGAATTCATGTTCTGTTTTTTAAAAACAGCCAGCTTTCTTCCTGATTCGCTTAATTTATTTTGAATCCTTTCTTTTTCTTCTAAAAGAAAATCATAGGTTGAAGAGGCCTGTTCTTTTCTGACCTTAAGGTCTTCGGCCAGGAAAAGGGAGGTGATCTTATTTGCAACCCTTTGGACTTTTGCGGGATTCTTGCCGTCATAGGATAATGTGAAGGCTATGGTTGCCGTGGCTGTTCTTCCTGAGCGCCTGTCTGCGATCTCAACATTCACAGGTTTGAGACGGACATCCTCGCGCATAATTTCGATTATTTCATCTATTGTCTTTTTTTGTCTTAATTCCGGATAAAGATCAAATTGCTTAATTAATTCCACAAGGCGGGATGAGGTAAGGATTCTCTGGTTGATACTCTGGATTCTCTGCTCTGCAAAACTTGTCATGCTGGAGGTGACGTATTCTGCCGGAATTTCCCTTTGCTCTATTAAAATAGAAGACGTGGACCTGTAAATGGATGGCAGCAACAGCGCCACTGCCGTTGCAATAAAAAGTGTAAAAAGAAAGGGAAGTAAAAACGCCCATTTTCTTCTCTTTAAAATAACAATACACTCAGCCGGTGTTAAACTTGTCTCTTCCATTGATCCACCTCACTAAAATAATTCGTCAAAAGTTTTGGTAATCCCGATATAAACCAGGTTTCTTTTACTTGATGTGTTGTCCTGCCTGTTTTCAATGACTGTGGCCTTGTACATGCCCTTAAGGATCAAACCGTTATCAATTTTATATTTGAAACCCGGCTGAACGTTAAAGGTCAGATCATCAATATCTGCGCTTGTTTCTCTTTTGTTTTTATTAAGAAAACTATACGTTTTAAATGTTGCTGAAAAATTGTCGGTCACTTTGTGCTCAACACCGAAAGTTACGGAGGATCTTTCAACGGCGCCGTTTGTACCTGAACCTTGTCTTAGATCATGTGAAACATCAATTTTAACTTTAGATTTCTCACCGGAATAATTAAGGCCTGTAAAAAAAACACCGCCGAATCGATCGCTTTCCTGGATAGAATGGTTTGAGGCTGTCCTTGCCTCTTCCCTTGTTTTGGAATAGTTGCCACCGGCCTGGATATAAAACGTATAGTGCTCGGAAATTTCCTTTGAAAAGCCTGAGTATATCTGCCAGATATCAGATGTGTAATCCTTATATGACTCTATTGTATCGTCGGCAAAATATTCATTAATAACGGATTCGGAATTTAAATAACTGATGGAAAAAAGCCCGGTTGTCCCGTTAAAGGTTTGAGAAAGGTCTTTTGACAGGGTCCAGCTTGTACTGGCAATTTCGTTGTTTTCTTTGTCAAGATTCTTTTTGATGGTTTCCTTCCCAAATCCCATGTCGATTTTACCCATTATTTTTTCCGTGAACAGATAGCTGCCGGATAGGGAAAAATCTTTGGTTTTTCTGTCTCCTAAGATCACAAGGCCTGAAGACTCCAGTTTTGAATCTTTTTGCGAGTCTTGAACATATTGGGCATGGGCGCCAATGTCTATGCGTTCACTTACACTGTAATCCGCTTGTCCTGACAATGATTTGTCCAAAGAGTTATACTCACTAAGTGTTTGGTACATGACCTTGTCAAGTTTTCCTTTCAGCCTCAGGTCAAGCCGCCGGGTCTTTTGTTTGATATGGATCCTGCCCGATGCCGTCGTGATAAAATCCTGCTCTTCATTATTGTTGGAAAAAAGAATATTGTCATCATAGGCTTGGGTAAGGGATAGAACAGGCACAATCTTTAAAGGATCGCCCAAGACAGGTTGGGCAAGGAAGGACAGAATCAGGAAAATAAACAATAAATGGGTTTTCATTTGATCCCCTATCGCACAACGATCACATCACCCGGCTCAAGCATGATATTTTGTTCAAGGTTTTTCCCTTGGGACACCTCTTTGTAATTAAAGGTATAAATCGTTGTCTGCCCGTCAGCTTTTCTGAAGATGCCTATCTGTTTTTCTTTGGCAAAGGGGTTGAGTCCCCCGGCCAGAGACAGGGCCTGCAATACATCAATGTTCGTATGCATTACAAACCGGCCGGGCTTATACACCTTGCCCGTCACATACAGCACCATGGTATTAACCTGAACGATGCTTATTGTCAGAACCGGCTTGGGAACGTATTTTTCAAGTTTTTCTATAATTTGGTTTTCAAGTTCTTGAACCGAAAGACCTTTGGCCATAATCTCTTTTACCAGGGGAAAATGGATTGTTCCGTCGGGCAGAACCACGGTCTGCTTTGTCAGGTCCGGGTTCTTCCAAACGGAAATGTCCAGTACATCTCCGGGCCCTATCTTATAGGGCAGGGCCATTGATAAGGAAGCTGCCGCAAGCATGACAAGCTGTGCAACGATAAATATTTTAGTTATCCTTTGTCCCATGAGATTCCTCATCTTAAATGGTTGTATTATTAGTTTTTTCCAGCAGGTTTCTTGCCACATCAGCTCCGAGAAACTCATTGTCTCCTTCCAGAGCCTTTTTAAGACAGATTTGTGATTCCTGCCGTTTGCCCTGTTTATCAAGGATCATCCCCATATGATAATTGAGTATGGTGTTATCAGGATCCTGATCCATAGCTTTCTTTACTTGGGTATAGGCATTGTTGACATCTCCCATCTTGTAATAAACCCACCCGATCGTATCATGTACGGTTGTGGCGTCAGGCTTTAACGCCAGCGCTTTTTTTGCATAGTCCATTGCCTCTTCAAGATCTTTTGGAGATTGTGAAAATTCGCATTTTATAAAGGCGTAATTATTTGCTGGAACCCACATTTCGGGTAATGCTTTAAAGGCATCCTTGTAAACCTGTGCGGCATTGACATAATCCTGATCTTTTTCATAGATGTTCCCTAAAAGCAGCCACACAGAAGCATTCCGGGGATTTTTCTCCAGGGCATATCGAAATTTTTCTATGGCAGCCTCTTTTTGATCCTGAATCAGATAAACCTTTGCAAGGTTGTTATAGGGTTTGCTCCACTCCGGAGCCAGTTCAATGGCCTTTTCAAACCGGTCTTTGGCTTTTTCAAACTCTTTGTTTATAAAATAAACACTGCCCAGAAGATTCCATGTCATGGCTTCCTTGGGAT
>PIVQ01000712.1 GCA_003354055.1 Desulfobacteraceae bacterium
AGCTACCTGAAATTACTATAATCCCAAGACATTAACACTGTTATCATCTCTTTTTCATGTTGACAGAAAACATTCTCACGGCCTATATCCTAAGCTCAGAAGATTGGATATTTTATCCATCGGCAAGCTTATGACCATATAAGGACGCTATGACTAAATATATAGATACTGCCCAAAAGATTTGCAATGGAGAGACACCGGACCGGGAGACCTGTCTGGAACTGGCCCAAACCCCGGATGACCAAATTTTCCAGCTCATGGCCGGTGCGGATATAATCCGCCGGCATCACTTTGGCACAGGCGTTCATCTGTGTGCCATCAACAATGCCAAATCCGGAAAATGTTCCGAGGACTGCAGGTTCTGCGCCCAGTCCGGGGCATATGATACGGAGATTGAGACCTATCCCCTAAAAGCCGGAGACGATCTTTTCCAGGCCATGGAAACCATGGCACCGACGCCCCTTCACCGATATTCGGCGGTCACCAGCGGCAAAGGGCTATCCAGTGCCGAGGTGAGCAGCATTGCAGATGCCATGGCCCGGGGGAAAAATTTTCCCCAGAGCTATTGCGCCTCCCTCGGCATCCTGAAAAAAGAAGATTTCAATACCTTGAAAATAGCCGGTATCAACCGGTACCATCACAATCTTGAAACCAGCCGCAGCCATTTTGACAAGATCTGCACCACCCATACCTATGAGCAGCGGATCCAGACCATAAAGCTTGCCAAGGAAGTCGGGATGTCGGTCTGTTCAGGGGGTATTTTCGGTATCGGTGAGACCATGGACCAGGTGGTTGAACTGGCCATGGATCTGAAAGCCCTGGATGTGGATGCGGTGCCGGTTAACTTTCTTACCCCGGTTCAGGGCACCCCGCTCATGGATCAGCCGGGGCTGTCCCCCCTGGAATGCCTGAAGATCATTTCTTTGTTCAGGTATATTCTGCCGGAAAAAGAGATCCTTATCTGCGGCGGGCGGATGATAAATCTTAAAACGCTTCACCCTATGGTCTTTTTTGCCGGAGCCAGCGGTATTATGACCGGAAGCTACCTGACCACCTCGGGTAACCAGATGGATGACGATCTTGAGATGATCAAACAGCTTGGGTTCAAACCCCGAGAATAGTCCTACCCCAATAAAAAAAGCTGCCTTACCCAAGGGTACGGCAGCTTTTTTTATATCTTACCCGTCTGTTACCAGACGCTCTCTATCTAACCTAATTAAACAATACCCTGATCCATCATGGAATCGGCTACTTTAACGAACCCTGCAATGTTGGCGCCGTTTACATAGTTGCCGGGAGTGCCGTATTCTTCTGAGGCCGAGAGGCATGCGCTGTGAATACTCTGCATAATTGTTTTAAGCTTACCTTCCACTTCTTCTCTGGACCATTTGATCCGCATGGAGTTCTGGGACATTTCAAGACCGGATACAGCAACGCCGCCGGCATTGGCAGCTTTACCGGGAGCGTAAAGCATCTTGTTTTCCAGGAAGACTTCGACACCTTCGGGTGTGGTGGGCATGTTGGCCCCTTCACTGACCACGGCAACCCCGTTGTTCACAAGGTTCTGGGCATCCTGCTCATTAATCTCGTTCTGGGTGGCTGAAGGGAAGGCGCAATGGGCTTTGTGGTTCCAGAGGGGATTGGTGTCTTCGGAGCCGTCAAGGGTGGTGAAGACGGCAGTGGAATACTTGTCTGCATACTCTTTGATTCTACCGCGTTTAACGTTCTTCAGATACATGACCCACTGAAGTTTGTCGCCGTCGATACCTTCTTCATCATAGATATAACCTGAGGAATCGGACAGGGTCACGACCTTGCCGCCCAGCTGGTTAATCTTTTCAGTGGTATACTGGGCCACGTTTCCGGAGCCGGATACCAGGCAGATTTTGTCTTTCAGGCTGTCCTGGCGGGTGGCCAGCATTTCATCGGCAAAAAAGACTGATCCATATCCTGTGGCTTCAGGCCGGATGAGACTTCCGCCCCAGTTCAGGCTCTTACCGGTGAGGATACCGGTGAACTCATTTTTCAGTTTTTTATACATACCGAACAGATAGCCGATCTCACGGCCGCCGACGCCGATATCACCTGCAGGTACATCTGTGTCCGGACCGATGTGACGGTAAAGCTCAGACATGAAACTCTGGCAGAACCGCATGACTTCAAAGTCGGATTTACCCTTGGGATCAAAGTCGGATCCACCTTTACCACCGCCTATGGGAAGGGTGGTCAGGGCATTTTTAAATACCTGTTCAAAGGCGAGGAACTTCAAAATAGAAAGGTTTACAGAGGGGTGAAAGCGCAATCCGCCTTTGTAGGGGCCGATGGCGGAACTCATTTCAATTCTGAATCCCCGGTTGACCTGGACTTTACCCTGGTCATCCACCCAGGGTACCCTGAATTGAATTACCCGTTCGGGTTCAACAATTCGTTCCATGATCCCTGCGTGACGGTATTCGGGATTCTTGTCAAGGACCGGCTTTACAGATTCCACCACCTCGTGAACAGCCTGGTGAAATTCTTTTTCAAAGGGGTCCCTTGCATTGACGACGTCCATTATTGTACCCATTTTTCTACTCCTGTTTCCTGTTAAAAGATAACTCAACTACCCATTTCCATTATTTAGAGCCGCCCCAAGCCCTTGGGGCGGCATCCATGGTGTTGTTAGTCGGTCTTAAACAATGCGGTCATTGATCCTGAAAAATCGGATTTAGCTTCCGCCGCATATGCCTCCCAGTCCAGCCCGTGTTTATAATAGGCCATGGAGGACATTTTCTTGGTAATGATGGCATCCCTGTATGCAGTCAATTTCTCCGCATTCATGATGTTCAGGATGGCATCCCGTCCCAGATTTTTAACCAGAACGGCCGGGATATAGGATTTGAGAACTTCCCAAAGCAGATCTTCGTTGCCGGTTACATCATTAATGTTGTCTGCCACAAGCTTCTGAAAATCAAAGATCTGTTCACTGGTCTTTTCTGACAGTTCAAAAAGCGGAACCGAAGGGTCTGCCTCATGAATCTGAATCAGCATCTTGGTTTCGGCTGTTGCATAGGTGGAAACCAGGTTCATGATATCACGAATCAGGGCCCAGCGGGTATCCACATCTTCCAGCAGCCGTTTTTCATAATCTTCCTCAAACAGGAAGGCTGTCAGGACCTCGGCCACAGCTGAGGAGAAGACCCCGCCCTTGTTGGCGGAGCTGTCCTTGATCTGGCGGATGTCCGTGGCGGTGGCAATATACCGACGGGCTGTATCATCAAAGTAGACATTGGCCCCTTCCACAATGAAGCGCAGCTCTTTGAACAGGTCGGTAAAGGCTCTGACATTGCCGTGGTTGATGGTGTCCTTGAATCCTCCGCAGGGGATAAAAGCCTGGATATCGGCCTGTTCAATGTACTTGCGGTTGGCGGGCTCCGTGAGGAAGTTCCGGTGAAAGACCGCCCCGTCTTCAACCAGGGTACCGTCGGGAAGAGTGATATCCTTTCCCCTCAGGGGAACCTGAAAACCGTTCTTACCAAGTTTTTCAACCGGATACCCAAGGGTGTTGACACGGGGGGCTGAGTGGCGCATAAACCCGATCTTCATCAGCTCTTCTTTGTCCAGCCCGTCCGGATCAAAGAGAATAGAACCGCCGTCGATGAGCAGACAGATTTTGCCTTTATAGCACTGAATCTCGTTGGCACCAAGATCTCCGTCAGGTCCGCCTGTCATCATCAGGTTCAGATTCTCTTCCTTTGCCCCATAATGGTCGATAAGGGC
>PIVQ01001543.1 GCA_003354055.1 Desulfobacteraceae bacterium
TTCATAGGGAAGTTCAAGAACAGACCCCTGATGGAAATTGATATCGCAGATCTGATCAAGACCGCACCATCGGGTGAGGATGCGGCTGGTCTCAACAAAGTCCGGGGAAAGGTCTATACCGGTTACCGGAAGGCCGAATTTCTGAGCGATAAGCCGTGAGGAACCGCCAATGCCGCAGCCGGCATCCAGAACACTCGCACCTTGTGGCAGATTAGTCTTTTCCATGAGAGAAAGGGTGGCCGGCGCCCCGCCAGTATGAAGCTGGTCCACAGGACCAAGATCCCTGACAGACAGATTTTCAATGGATTTCTTCGATTGTTCAAAACCTGCCCGGATCTTTTGGGCAAGATCCGGGCAGGCATAATGGGATTGAACGGATTCGTGTAAGGGCTCCATCAGGTTTTTAAGTCCTCGCAACTGCCGAAAAAGTCCAGAGATTCAGGATTTTTCAGGGCATCCTTGTTTTTGACTTCCCTGCCTTCGATCATGTGCCGGACTGCCAGTTCCACCTTTTTCATGTTCAGGGTATAGGGGATATCCGGGGTTTCAATGATTTTGGCAGGTACATGCCGTGGAGAGGCATGGGTACGGATATCTTTCCTGATTCTGTCTGCAAGATCCTCCGTCAGGGTGAGTCCCCGGGCCAGTTTGACAAAGAGGATGACCCTTACGTCGCTGTTCCAGGGCTGGCCCACCACAACGGAGTCGTCGATTTCGATCATGGCATCGAGGCGGCGGTAGATTTCAGCAGTGCCGATGCGGACCCCGCCCGGGTTAAGGGTGGCGTCTGACCGACCGGACATGATCATTCCGCCTCTGGACGTGACCTGAACAAAGTCCCCGTGGGTCCATACGTTTGGGTAATTGGCAAAATAGGCGGAGTGGTACTTAACCCCGTCATCATCCCCCCAGAA
>PIVQ01001544.1 GCA_003354055.1 Desulfobacteraceae bacterium
CTGGCACTGTTCAGCAGGGCGCCCCAGATTTCCAGCGTGGCCGCATCAAAGGAGACCGGCGCATACTGCAGGAAAATCTGTTCCGAATCCAGTCGGGCATAATTATTGTTATTCACCAGTCGAACAACTGCACGGTGCGGAATTTCAACCCCCTTGGGTTGTCCGGTGGAACCCGAGGTATAATTGATATACGCCAAGTCACTCACCCGAAGTTTTATACCGGGGTTACCCAGAGGCAGGCCTGCGAAATCAATCTCATCCAGATAGACCGGGAGGCAATGGGGGGCCATCCCTTCCAGCGGCAAACTGCCTTTGCTCTGGGTCAGCAACAGGGGGGCGGCACAATCTTTGAGCATATACCGAATCCGGTTTTCAGGATAATCCGGGTCAATGGGGACATAGGCTCCCCCCGCTTTGAGAATCCCCAATAAACCGACAATCGTTTCCGAAGAACGCTCCATTGCAATGGCGATTAACGGATCGTCCGGCATTTGATTCTTTTGCATGAGCATCAACAGATAATGGGCCAGTTGATTGGCCTTTTCATTCAGCTGCCGGTATGTCAGACAGCTTTCTTCAAAAACCACCGCAATAGTGTCAGGCGTTTTTTTCGTCTGCCGCTGGAACAGATCCACAATGGTTTTATTTTCCGGATAATCCGTGGCCGTGTCATTCAAGGCCAGCCATGTTTCTGTTTCCTTGCCGGTCAGCATGGCCAAGTCTTTGACGGGCCGGGCCGGGTTGTCCGCAATGGCGGTGAGCAGCACTTCAAAATGGGCTGCCATCCGCTGGATGGTGGATGCATGGAACAGATCCGTGGCATATTCCCACCAACAGTGCAGTTCCCCGTCCCGTTCCTCGGCATTCAGGCTCAAATCGAATTTAGAGACCGGGAAATCCACATCCAGGGCCGT
>PIVQ01000713.1 GCA_003354055.1 Desulfobacteraceae bacterium
GTGTTCGAGGATGCCAGTTACACAAAAACGCGATTGAAGAACGTGTGCGACGGACGTGTCGGCGTATTTGCGGGGATTACCAAAACCGGTTACGAGCTGCACGGACCTGATCTATGGCGACGGGGCGATATGGCTCATCCCAATACATCCTTCAGCTCCCTTGCCAACAGGGTCTCCTATTTGTTCGATATCAAGGGGCCGAGCATGCCCATCGACACCATGTGCTCCTCATCCCTGACGGCGATTCATGAAGCCTGCGAGCATCTGTACCGCAACGAATGTGAAATGGCGGTTGCCGGCGGCGTCAATCTTTATCTCCATCCGTCCACTTATACCCGGCTCTGTTCCCTGCGGATGCTCACCTCTGACAATAAAAATAAGAGTTTCGGCCGGGGAGGGGATGGATTCTTGCCTGGTGAAGGGGTCGGAGCAGTCTTATTGAAACCCCTTGGCAGGGCCCTGGAAGACGGTGATCCGATTCATGCCTTGATTCGCGGCACGGGTATCAATCACGGGGGCAGGACAAGCGGATATACGATCCCAAGTCCCGTGGCCCAGGCGGAACTGATCCGGCAGGTTATGGAAAAGGCGGGAGTGAAAGCGCGGGAAATAAGCTATGTCGAAGCCCACGGAACAGGAACCGAACTGGGCGATCCTATCGAAATATCGGGGCTGGCCCATGCCTTTGGGGAAGAGAATGATGAAACCGTGGTCTGCGCTATCGGCTCCGCAAAATCGAATATCGGACATCTGGAGGCTTCAGCAGGCATCGCGGGCCTCACCAAAATCGTACTCCAGATGCAAAATGGGCAGATTGCGCCGAGCCTGCATGCCGAAACGCTAAATCCGAATATTAATTTCCATAAAACCCCTTTTGCGGTCCAACAGGAGCTGGGTGATTGGAGGCGACCGGAAATAGACGGAAAAAGGGCTCCGAGGATTGCCGGCCTTTCCAGTTTCGGCGCCGGGGGCGCCAATGCCCATATCATCCTCGAAGAGTTCCCTGATCGACGGGAAGGCGCGGAACCTAAGAATCGGCAAAACACTGATGAGAGTGCCGGTGATCCTGCGATTTTCGTACTTTCGGCAAGAAACGAAGATCGCCTTAAGGCATATGCCTTAAGGATGGAAAAGTGGTTGGAAAAAGGCCTCGATACCCGGCTCGACCTTATGGATGTCGCCTATACGGCACAGACGGGGCGCGAACCCATGAACGCGCGTATCGCCATGATCGTTACGTCTGTTGCCGAGATTCAGAAAAAGCTGAAAAGCTATGTTGCCGGTCAGGATGATATTGAGGATTTTTATCAGGGAAGCGTGAAGGGGAACAAGGATACTGCGGCGCTTTTCCAGACGGATGAGGATCTGCAGGAAGCGATCAACGCCTGGGTTGCCAAGGGAAAATATGCCAAACTTCTGGATTTTTGGGTGCGGGGTCTGGTTTTTGACTGGCACCTGCTTTATGAGGGCAAGGCGACACCAAGGCGTATCAGCCTGCCGACCTATCCCTTTGCCAAAGAACGGTACTGGCCTATTGAAGAAAATAGCGGAGATCAAGATAGCTATGGCACAGTCGAGGCTGCGTCTTTAAAAAACATCACCCCTTTGCGGCCCGAAGAGCCTGCAGCATTAATGACATTTGAAGAATATCTGGTTGAAGCCCAATTGGAAAAAGCCCCACCGGAAAAAGCCCCACCGGATGAAGCTCCACCGGATGAGGAGAAGCTCTCTGCCGAACCCGAGGTTTCCGTTAGAACCCTGGTCTGTTTTCTGGCAAAAACAAAACACCGGAAAACGGTTAAAAAATCCTTGAAAAGGCTTTCCCCGGAAACCAATGTGGTTTTCCTGACCCCAATAAATAAAGATGGGGTAAATAAAGGTGAGGTCAACAAAAACGACCGGGATGGGTATCATAAGGAATCTCGGAATAATTACCGTGTTTTCAATGGGGACGGCAGCTCATATGAGAAGGCTTTTGCCGCCATTCTTGAGGATTACGGCGTTATTGACGCAGCATTTTACATGGCGGCCCTTGAAGATCCTGAGGCTCTCAGGGATTTTTCCGGTATTGTTTCCTGCATAAAAGCCATGGCCGCAGCCGAATTGACCGCTATTCGGTTTTTATTGGCAGCTCAGCTTCCGGAGGGACCGGAACGTTGTTATCCGGAATCATGGATTGGATTCGAACGTTCACTGGGACTTGTGATGCCGCGCATGCAATTGGGCGTGGTGGTAGCGGAAACAGGCACCACCACCGGCGTGGATATTGCGGCCAGGATGGCGGATTGGACCGAACGGCTCTGGGGGGAACTGCGTGCTGAAAAGATCGTAAGCGCAGTGTATAAGGGGGATAAAAGGTATGTTTACCGGATCAGGCCAACGGACATCGGGGATGGCGAAAGCCTGGTCAAACCGGATCACACCTACCTGATTACGGGTGGTTGTGGCGCTCTGGGGGGCTTGTTTGCGCGTCATTTGGTGAAAAAACATTCCGTGAATCTGATCCTGACGGGCAGATCCCCGATGGATGAAAAGAAACAGGCCCTGCTTAAAGAAATCGAAAACGACAACCCGGATGCGGGGGTTGCCTACCTTCAGGCCGATATTTGCGATCCCGTCGCCATGGGCAAAGGGCTGGCGGATTTCAAAAAGCGTTTTGGACCCATCGCCGGAGTGATCCATGCAGCGGGTATCGAAGGTGCAACCACCATTATAGAAAAAAATATTGAGACCTTTAACGAAACACTGCGTTCCAAAATTAAAGGAACGCGGGTTTTAGATGAGGTGGTGAAAGGCGAACCCCTCGATTTTATCTGCTATTTTTCATCTTCAGCCGCCATATTGGGTGATTTTGGATGGTGTGATTATGCCGTCGCCAACCGTTTCCTGATGGCGTATGCCAATTACAAAAAGAGTCACGGTGCTAAAATAATACCTTTCGTGATCCATTGGCCGCTTTGGAAAAAGGGCGGTATGGGATTTGATTCCGACGACAGTGCAAGGACCTATCTGAAATCCAGTGGTCAGCGCCTTTTGGAAACTAAAGAGGCGCTGGCATTGTTTGACCGCCTTCTGTCCCAAAAAGGGGGCCAGCAGCTGGTATTGGCGGGAGAACCATCTCGAATCAAGCGGTTTTTAGGGCTTTCCAAAGGCGGACCACAGGTGTCAGCGAACTGGGCCACGGGGGCCGCCGTTCCCGGAAAGGGAAGACGGATGGGAATGGAGGGCTTTACCATTAAAGAGTGCCTCGAACACGATTTGAAGGATATAATCGGCAGGCTTCTGGCCATCGCTTCCGATCAACTGGATACGGATGTCAACCTGGCGGAATTTGGTTTCGACTCCGTTACCCTGACCGAATTGGGCGCCAAGTTCTCCGTTTTTTACGGTATAGAGGTCACGCCCGCCATCTTTTTTGAGTACAACACCATCGAAAAGCTGGTTGAATATCTAATCGAAAATCACAGAGAGGTTGTCAGCGGTTTTTATGGTGAATCCTCCGGGGATAGCCTCTTAGCAGTGGCGCCGGCGTCCATGACCTTATCCAATACCCCTTTGCCAGGGCGGTTTCATTCAGGGGACGGAAAGATGCCATCGAATTTTCAGGCGAAAGCCAAGGATATGGCAGCGTGGATCAAACGGTATCCCGAATGTGTCCCCCTAAATGGGGTCTCCTTGAATGGTGGCAATGATAAAAAACCGTGCTTCTGGATCCATCCGTTGACCGGTTCGGTGGAGCCATACCTCAAAATCGC
>PIVQ01000091.1 GCA_003354055.1 Desulfobacteraceae bacterium
TCCCAAGAGTAGCAATATGTTTCCAGCTGATTAAGGCTTTGACACAGCTGATTGATTATTAGGGCACCTCCTAAACATCCTATAATTGATTGTCAAAGCCTTGTAAAAAAACCCGGTTCTCATCTTCCCTTAAAAGAGAAAGAACCGGGCTTTTTTAACACCTTGTAAATCCTTCCATACAACATACCACTAACCGCAGTGTATTATTCACGATTACAGCGGCCTTCCATTTATCAGCCCGCTTAGCGGGCTGATATCCTTTTGCTTCTCTATGCCGAATTTTTGATTCTTATCCCCCCTGGCAGCATGAAAGTCTTTGCGTAAAAAAACCTCTCCTTTTTTAACATATCGAGCCGTACGTTATAGAATATATCCACTTTCGATATTATTCCCTTGTGCATAACTTCCTCTACCCCGCCTTGGAACAGGGCATAATCTCATTGACAATCCAACCTCCCAATGGCATATTTTGAGTTAGCACAACTTGCACAATTTGCATAAACCAAAAAAAACGATGCCACCCAAACATGATGACAAAGACTTCCCCCAATACGGCCCTATTCAGCACCATGATTTTCTTAGGTGTATTGTGTTTTGTGGCCTTACCTTGCACCGGGTTTTCAGAAACGATTATCAACAGCGGAGTCAAATGGCAAACGGCCGGCGGCCAAAATGCCGTCATTCTTTACCAGGAAGCGGGCGATCTCATAGATTTCAATTCAAAGATCAAATACCCTGCCCAGGCGGTTAAACAACCGGATGTTTCAAAACCACCTGCCAGTGCCGCAGCAGAAAGGGTGGATATTTTATTTGAAAGAGCGAAGAACTTACTTGGCATGCATGGGTTTGTGAATCAAATCAAGATCAGATTGTATAAGGACAAGGACCAGCTTAAAAAAGCCTATTATGAAATTTATAAAAGCCAATCCGATGTCAGGGCCTGGTATACACACAAGGAACTAACGGTTTATATTCAACTGGAAGACCTTCACGAAGGCATGCTGGCCCATGAACTGGCCCATGCGGTGATCGATCATTACCTCATGGTCCCGCCTCCCCATGAAACCGCTGAAATCCTTGCCAGATATGTGGACAGTAAGCTTCATGCCGACACGACAGATCCTGTCGGCCAATCTCCTAAATCCCTTTCCGTGCAAGGATTTTCAGATCAGTAATTTCCCCGGCCTGAAATCACTTAATTTGTATAACAGATATTACCACTGGCATCAGTGATGGTGGTTTGGATTATTTTACCGCCGTCCAGACGGTGAGTGGCACAAGAAATTCAGGGGTCATAGGCGCGGACCGCCATTTCAATCCTGTTCAGAACCCCTTCATCATACCGGCCTTTTTTGATGAGTTCTCTTGATGCCCTGTCCACACTCATATTGATGGCAGCCAGATTGTGGGTGGTTCCCACAATTAGATTGGCCTTTGTAATCAATCCGTTTTTATCGGTGGTATAATCATGAATTAAAGTCCCCCTGGGTGCCTCCACGCATCCGACCCCCCTGCCGGCAGAAGGTTCGACCCTGATTTTAACTTCAGGACTCGTTACCTCAGGATCTTCCAGGATTTCAATGGCCCGTTCACAGGCATATACCGCCTCTATCAACCGTGCCCAATGATACAGCATGGTTTCCTGGGCCGGCCGTCCGAATTCCTCACGAAATTTTTCAAATTCTTCCTGAGCCCTTGGGGTATTTATTTTTTCAGCCACATTCAACCTGGCCAGGGTGTTGGAACGATAGATCCCCCTGGACGAATCGGAATCCATTGAAAACCCTTCATCCCAGACTTTGGCATAGGGGAATTTGCCGTATGAGAACGGAACCACTTTCTCGGAAAGATACTTTTGATAGTCCGCCGGATCAAAATCCAGAAAGGTGCCATCCGGCTTCATCAGACGGAGTTTCCCGTCATACAGGTTCAGGGCACCGCTATCATCCACGGTACCGATAAAACCGGTCGTAATGGTTCCTATACCAGGCAATTGCTCTTTGATCTGGGGAAAAACTTCTTTTTTGGCAAACTCAACGGCAAACAGGGTAAAATCCAGCAGGGCCTTCATTTCCGACAGAAATTCCTCTTGCTCCTCCTTGAGGAGCGGCCTGCTGAAACCGCCGGGAACCCCGGCCACCGGGTGAATGATTTTACATGAGAACCTGTTCAGTATCATTTTAGCCTTCTGCCGCATTTTAACAACCTTGCGGGTCAGTTCCGGCCTGACCTTCATAAGTCCCATGATATTCCTGACACTGTAATCACTGTCTGACCCGATTAAAAAATCCGCCCCGCTTAAAAAGAAAAAATGGAGCAGCTTGTCCTCCACGTGGGCAACGGCCAGCATCAACTCCCTCAACAGACTCCCCGTATAGGTGGGTGTGCCCCCAAAGCATCCCTCCACGGCCTTGTTGGATGCAATATGATGCATCCAGGGACAAATGCCGCAAATCCGGCTGACAATCCTGGGAAGTTCCTCTGCAGGCTTTCCCTGTACGAATTGTTCAAACCCTCTCAGTGATTTGAACGCCACTTTTGTATTGTCGACATTCCCCTCTTCATCCAGTTGGATATGAATGGATGCATGTCCTTCAATCCGTGTAACAGGTTTGATCTGGATCACATGAGCCAATTGTCTATTCTCCTTTTTTCAAGGCTGGTCTTAATAAGCCGTGTCCGCCGGAAAATCTTAACAAAGATACGGTTTCAGGCAGAGAACCGATATCAATACCGTTGGAAACAAGTGCATTCAGCATGGCAAGCCTTTGATTCCCCAGATGCTCCAAAGGTCCGTAACACCCACGGCACGGCATGCCTGCGGCAATACACCGGGCGGATTCACTATCCCCTCCGCAACCGTCAATCGTCACAGGCCCCATGCATAAAAAACCCTGCTCGATAAAACATTTACAAAGGTCCTGTGTTTGCCCTCCATCGTTTTTCTCCCAATCAGGTAATGCCAGGGGGCGTTCCATAACGGCTACCCCTCCTTTGCCTTCCCTTGTGGCCGGACAATTATCACAAACCGATAATTTCGGCAGCACATAATCCTCCCCCTTTTCCAAAGCCGAAAGCAGGTTGAAAATATGATCCGGATGAGGCGGACAGCCCGGCAGGAAATAATCCACTTTGATGACTTCATCAACCGCCCGGCAGGTATCCAAAAGTTCAGGAACCAGTTCTGATGGAAACGTTTCACAGGCATCGGTGCTGTCACCTGATAAAAAGCATTCTTCCATATCTCTTTTTTCATAGGAGTTGGCCATTGCCGGAATCCCGCCATGGGAGGCACAGGTTCCCATGGCAATAATTATCCGACAGGATTCTCTCATTGCGAAGGCAAGCTCTAAATGCTCCCTGGTTTTTATGCTGCCGCTGACAAGGCCTATATCAGCCTTTGGAATGTTAAAGGATTGATCCTTGCCGGTTATCCCTGAATGCTTGCTGTCCATCAAAAGCGGCAAATGCACAATCTGCACTTTTTCCAGCAGCGAAAACATCCTCTCTCCCATATCAAGGAAAGAAATTTCACAGCCGGAACAGGCGTTTAATGCTTCTCCTGCAATCTTAATGGGCATCTGGTCCCGTCCTGTTTTCTGTTAATTTCATATTTTTACCTGAACAGACCGGGTTTGCAACTCGCGTCGTTTATATCTCGCCCGTTTCTTTTTGGCGGCAGAGGCTTTCCTGACCTCCTGGAGAGCGGAGCTTGCAAACTCCGGATTATCTTCAACCTTGAACTGTTCAATACTTTTGCAGCTTCTGCTGTCGGCCAGAATGGCCCTTCCAAGGGGTGTCCGGCTGATGACGGTTGTCCAGCCTTCTGCAGCGCCGATGCCGCCAAAGGAAATGTCGGCAAACTCGGCTGCGTAGTCTGAACAATATTGGCAGGCATACCGTTTCATATCATCCATACGGTCCAGTTCAACCGTCTTGACATCCCCTGTGTTCAAGGTAATGATCAATTTATCCTTCAGATTGATCCTGACTACATCATCCCAACAAATGTCTGCAATCTCCGCAAGCTTTTGCTGCTCTTTCACACCAAAGGTAAAATTACCCGAACAAAAAAGCCCGAAACTAACTGTGATGGCATCTGACGGAATCAAATTGAGAACCTGCATTTTACGGAGGGATTTAATCTGACAGGGCGTTCCCACCAGGGCCACACGGCGCAGTCCTTTTTTGATCATGGGATCAAACTCTTCAATGGTTGAGAAAGTGAGGTACTGCTCGCTGAAACGTTTCATTCCGTGGCTGGTATCAAAAAAAAGGCCGGCCGACCCCATGATTTCTTCCCGGGTAGTGGCCAGGAAGGGCTGCCTTTGAAACCGGCCCACAGGCCTTGTGACAATGGCGCCGTCAATTCGGTTGCGGTCAAAAAGATGGAGCAAAAGACCGGTAACAGCACCGCCGTCTGTTGCGCGGTCCCTTACCTTAAAATCCGAAGACCGGACGACTGTGGTTTCAATCACCCGTCCTAAAGGTTCGCTCCAGGCAGCTTGCCGCTTGGTCTCTTCTTCAAGATCTTTTATTTCAGGACAAATGGTATAGCAAAGACCGCATTCTATGCATTTTTCCATATCCCCATACCGGGGTTTCCCGTTTTTATCTATTTCCAGGGCACCATAGTTGATGGTCGTACAGAATGTGGCGCATCCCCCGCATCTGTGGCATAACCCGGGCTTTTGAACTTCCTGTACAAGATTAAAAAAAGTCTTCATTTGTTAGTCCCTGCTGCTGTTACCTGCTGTCATTGTTACAAGCCGACCTGCTTTAAGTCTTTGCCAAGATACCTGCGCTCGTTTTCCCCTAAAACCCCCATGGCCAGACATAAAACGGTCCACAAATGGACGGTATTGAAGTCGGCCCGGTAATACCGCTTCAAGTCTCTGATCTGGTTATGGCAGTTATTGCACGGGGTAATGCAATACGCAGCTTCGGTTTCAAGGATCTGATCCAGTTTGAGTTTCCCGTAATGCCGTCTTTCAGTCAAAAAATCCGTCTGAATCGCCCCCCCTCCTCCGCCGCAGCAATAGTTATTTGAGCGGTTGGGATACATGTCCACAAAATTTTCCTCTCCCACCGCTTCCTTGATGACGAACCTGAGTTCATCGGCGATATGATCACCATAACTTTTCCGGACCAGCTGGCAGGGGTCCTGTACTGTAAACCGGATCTTCAAATCCAGGTTCCAGTCTGAATTTACCTTGAGCCGCCCTGTCCTGATCCAGTCTGCGTAATATTCAATTATGCTTTTGACTTCAAAGGAATGGGGAATCTTGTACGCTGCAAGGCCCTGCCTGACAGCCAAAAAATCATGGCCGCACTCTGTATTTAAAAGGACGGCACACTTAAGGTCATCCACAATTGAGGCCTTGGTCCGAACCAGTTTTTCCCATGAATCGGTATCTGACAGAAACATACAATAGTTCTCTGCAGCCCATCCCTTGGAGCCATATGTCCAATCGGCTCCGGCCAAATGCATGATCTTCCATAAAGGCGCCATTTCTTCGGGCTCCTGAACCGGCATTTCCGAATTCTGGTTTAAAAAGAATTTGGCCCCTTTTTTATCCATGGGCACGTTAAGCTCTTCAAACCCCGGCTGGCTCGCCCTGACATCGTCGGCCACATCGGCCACAACAAACTGCCAGTCTTCGGTGTCAATGTCTCTGGTTGAACAGGTTTCATTCTGAAGGGCCGAACTGCAGTAGTCCACGATTCCCTTAGGTCTTTTCCCTCTGGGCCAATAATTGCGTATAATATAAACCAGTTGGGGAATATCAATCTGCATGGGACATACATGGAGACAGCGGTTACAGGTTGTACACATCCAGACCCAGTTATTGGTCATGATTTCCTCATCCATCCCTAAGGAAACCATTCGGACGAACATTCTGGGATCCATTCCTTCTAGACCGCTGGCTGGGCACCCTGAGGCACAGGCGCCGCAGGCAAAACATGAATTCAGATTCCCCCCGTCCGGCAGAACAGCCATCATCAGATCCTTTAACAAATTCCTACTCCCTGTTCCGAGCTCAACAGGAACATCTTTACAGGGATTTTTTTTGGAATTAGGATTGGTAAGGTTGGGGTCTATCATATTTTTGTCTTCCTAAACCACGCTGTCTTTATAAACATTCCGGTACAGCCTCAATATAAATATTGCGGTATGGTCCCAACTTCTGAATATTTCTGGTGAACCGGGTGATAAGTTCTGCAAAGACCGATGCCTCTGCCGAAGAAATCCACTGAATCTCGAATCGTTCCGGATTAATGCCGGTAGCCTCAAGCTCCAGGGAGATCACTTTTGCCCTGGCCGATGCCTTTGTGTTGCCTTCAAGATAATGGCACTCTCCGGGATGGCACCCCAGGATAAGCACACCGTCAGCGCCCTGGGAAAAGGCCTCCATCACCAGATCCGGATGCACCATGCCGGTACACATAACCCTGATGGGCCGCAGATTCGGAGGATACTGCATCCTTGCCACACCGGCCAGATCAGCACCGGTATAAGAACACCAGCCGCATAGAAATCCGATTATGACCGGTTCAAAGCGGGGGGTCATTTTTCTCCCCCTATGGATAACTCATTTTGTACCGCAGGAACCACCCCGTTATCAATGGCAGCGCGGACCTGGGCCATAAGTTGCGGCATTGTAAACCCATGGACCATAATTCCCTCTTTGGGGCAGGTGGCGGCACACAGACCACACCCAAGGCACAGAGCAGGGTCCGTTTCCACCCTGGCAGGCCGGTTTTGATCATTGGATTTTACCATTGAAAGGGCATGGAACGGACAGACATCCACACACAGGGCACAGCCATCACAATTATCCGTTACAAAAGATTTTATGGCCTCCGACAGGATCTCTTCCTGGGAAAGAATGATCACCGCCCTATGGGCTGCAGCCCTTGCCTCTTCAATGGACTCATCAATGGGCTTGGGGTAATTGCATATCCCGGCCAGAAACAAGCCGGCCACAGACAGATCCACGGGTTTGAGTTTCGGATGGACCCCATTGAAGAAGCCGTCTGAATTGACCGTAAACTTAAAACTATCGGCAAGGTGCCTGTTCTCCATTGAAACAACTCCGGAAGCCAGGGCCAGATAATCCGCTATTATCTTTACCGGGCGCCGGGAAACCGGGTCAAACGCTTCAACCACGATGTGGGCGACGCCCTTGGTTACAACCGGTTTTCTGTTTCTTGAATACCGGATAAAATTGATGCCCAGATCCCTTGCCTTTTTATAATGTTCCTCCCATTCACCATAGGTACGGATCTCCCTGTAAAGAATACAGACCTTAATATCCGGATTAATGGTCACCAGGCGGATGGCCGCCTTGACCGAATGGACGCAACAGATCCTGCTGCAGTAAGGCCGTTCGGGTTCTCTTGATCCGACGCATTGAATGAAGACCACGCTTTTTGCTTTTTTCACTTCAGCCGGATGGTAAAGGACCTTGGCATCAAATTCCATCTGGGTCATGACCCTGATGCTACGTCCATAAAGGTATTCTTCAGGCCGGGCTTCTCTGGCGCCGGTCGCCATAACCGCCGCCCCGAAACGGATTGCACGGGATTCGCCGGCCACGTCAATACACCCTTTAAAGTTGCCCACAGATCCCGAGGCGGATTCCAGGGTTGTATTTTTATACACGGTGATATTGTCGTCCTGATAGACACTTGCAACCAGATCTTCAAGCATGGGCCCCACAGCCTCTCCCTTGAAACAGGTTTCAAGTTTTAGCGCATTTCCGCCAAGAGTCTCGCTTTTTTCAATCAACAGGGTCTTTATCCCCATTCGGGCAATGGTCAGGGCACTTATCATGCCCGCTGCACCTCCGCCCACAACCAGGGCGGCTTGAACCACTTTAATCCGTTCCTGTTCCAAAGGATAACTGTGCACCATTTTAGCCACGGCCATCCGGACCTGATCTTTTGCCTTTCTAGTGGCACTGACGGAATCCTGCTGGTGAACCCAGGAATTCTGATTTCTTATATTGGCCATTTCCACCATAAATCCGTTGAGTTCGGCGCCCTTCAAAGTCTGCTGGAACATGTGTTCATGGGTTCTTGGTGTACAGGCGGCAATAACGATACGATTCAGCTTGAACTCGTTTATTCTTTGGATAATGCTTTCCTGGGCATCGGCTGAGCAGGAAAAGAGATTATTCTCAACATAGTCCACATGGGGCAGTTTGGCTGCGTATGCCACAATCTGCTCAACATCAACGGTTCCGGCAATATTGACCCCGCAAGAACAAACAAAAACACCCACCGAGGGGTTTTCTCCCAAAATTTCCCGTTCCATAGGATATATTTTTTTCTTTGTCAGGGTTCCTCTTTGGTCAGCCAGCAGTTTTGATGCGGAGGCTGCTGCCGCAGTGGCCTGGACCACGGCCCTGGGTATGGCAATGGGTGATCGAAACGCACCGATAACGTATACCCCTTGCCGGCTGCTTTCCACGGGTTCAAAACAGGATGTCTTTGCAAAATGATGATGATCCAGCTCAATGTTAAATTGTTCGGAAAGTCTGCCCACATCTTCGGGGGCTTCAAAACCGATGGACAGAACAACCATGTCAAAGGATTCTTCAATCACCTGCCCTTTTTCATCCACATACCGCATGCGAGCGCCTGTACCGTCTTTTCCAGGTTCAAGGGTATGGGGCATGGCCCTGACAAACCGGACCCCTTCTTCTTTTGCTCTCTCAAAATACCTTTCCGATTCTTTCCCGTGGCTGCGCAAATCCATGAAAAATATGGAGCAGTCTAAAGTTCTGCCTTTGATATGCGCCAAAGCGCCCATACTCTGCTTCACGGCCGACATGCAGCAGATATTTGAACAATAAGAATGACCGCAGTTATTATAATTTCTTGAGCCGATGCATTGAAGCCAGGCAATCTTGCCCGGTTCAACATTGTCAGAAGGGCGAAGCAGGGAGCCTGCATTGGGGCCGCTCACAGAAAGAAGCCGCTCAAATTCCAGGCTGGTGACCACATCTTTAAAACGGTAACCGTAAAAATCATACTTTGACGGATTGAAAGGTTTAAACCCGGGCGCCAGAATCACAGCCCCGACACTAATGGTAACAACCTCTTCAACCTGGTTGAAATTGACGGCACCGGTTGGGCAGAATTTCTGACAGGCCCCGCATTTTCCCATGGTAAAATAGATACAGGCATCCGCATCAATGGCATATTTAAGCGGCACGGACTGGTCATACTTTATGTAAATGGCTTTTTTATTGCTGATGCCGAAATTAAACTCATCCTTGACATTGATAGGACATTTTTGCGCACAGATGCCACAGGTAATACACTTGTCCATGTCTACATACCGGGGGCGTTTTTTGACCTGGATATCGAAATGTCCGGCACTCCCCGCAACTTTTTCCACCTCGGCCAGGGTAATCAGTTCAATATTCAGATGGCGGTTGCACTCCACAAGCTTTGGCAAAAGGATACATGAGGCGCAGTCGTCTGTGGGAAATGTCCTGTCCAGCTGAGCCATGGTTCCGCCGATACCGGCCGTTTTCTCAATCAGATAAACGTAATATCCGGATTCGGCCAGGTCCAGAGCAGCCTGGATACCTGCAATGCCTCCCCCCACCACCATTACCGACCCGATCAGCTTATCGGTTCCGGGAATCTTCTCATGATTTTCATTCTTTTTTCCGGCACTTGGCGGTTTTACGGAAAGATTTCCTCTGGAATTGTCCCCTGTTTTTTCCGCACTTAAGCGATCCTGTTTTTTGTCTTCAGAACCCGGCAGATCGGATTGGGTTTTCAGGGAAGGGTCAGAAAGAACACGCTCTATGGCCTCTTTGGCTATATGTTCCTTCTCGCAAAAATTGATAAACGCAGCTTTTGAAATAGTATACCGTTTTGCCGCTGCCGGGGATGCTGAAAGTTTTCCTTTCTTGATCCAGTTGGTCACCGTGTTTCGATGCACCCCAACGTGCCTGGCTAAAACACTTACTTTAAATGTCAGCATGGCATCTCCTGCGGCAGGATGGTGCCCATATTTTCAATCTGCTGTGCAACCTTCCGGCACATTTTAGGGACCGCAGCGTTGACTTGCCGGCTTAGTCCAGGCTTTATGCGATCGGGAATACTCTTGATCTGAACGGCATAGAAAAAGACTAACATCGGGGAGGTTTGGGCAATCTCTTTGAGCATATTGGTGCTGGGAAACTGGTGGATCGAATAATCGGCAATTTTATTTTCCGGAACCTTATCAAGCTCTATTTCAAAAATTTCTCCGGCCAGTTTTTCCTTTTGCTCCACTGCATCAATTATAATCAGGGCATCGGGTTTTTCCCGTGACAGCAGCAAATCAAAAAGAAGGTCCCGGACAGATGTCCCTGCATCCAAAAAGCCGACATCTTCGGTCTGCGGGTGGGTTTTCGTGATATATTCGATCACGGCAGGACCAAAACCGTCATCACCCATCAACGGGTTGCCGCATCCGAAAACCAGTATTTTTTTTTGTAACAACGCCTGATACATATTCAATGCCGCTTATTCACCGATGAGACAGCCATTGTGCAAAGAACGGTCCCATACATCTTTTAATTTTCATTCTTTGCTAAATATTTCAGGCAATTGCACTCAATTCCCAAGCAAAAATTATAGTATAGTACAATAGTTAAATTACTTTCGTCAACCAACTTGTCCCCACCCGGTCCGGATGGGATATCCGATTTGATCGACATACGAAACAACACTATTGGGGTTGTGTATTATATTCAATGATAAATCCATATGCATTTCCGGGAAAGGGGCTGTTATATGTGCCAAATTTATGTGGAAAATCGCCCCAATAACTCACGGGTTCATTAACTTCACCATACGCAGCAACATTTTGATTACCAGTTGCATCGTTGGGTTGATAATTGGGCCTTGGATCCCTGTCTTCTTTTACACCATCTTTGCACCAATTGGTGTATGTCCAATTTTCGCCAGTGACCCATTTCCATCCTCCCCCAGGCTCTTTCGATCCCGCAGGTTGAAATGCACCAATAAACGGTCCGCTCATAACATAATTGTGCGAAGCATCCCATTTGAACCAAAATTTCTTTTCTTTGATGAGGTTAAATACAAATTCATTTTCCTTATCTGAATGCAATGTTACAAGATACCCACCAGCCTGCTCGGCAAGGGCCTTTGCCTGTACCCAATTTATCCCTCCTTCGGGGAAATATACAACTTCATACCAATGTGTTTCACCACTTGGCAGTTTTAAAGAAACGGATTTACTACGAACAATTGAAACAGGACCATTTTCAAAGGTGTATAATTGCGATCCCCCGGACTTTTCATTACCGTTGATGTCAAGCGCCGGGCGTGGGCCTTTAGGACCTCTGGGCTCAAGATAAGACTTACTTTGCACACAGCCATTCAAAACAAATAAAAATAGTAAGAGAACCATTTTGATTTTCATTTGAGATTCCTTTTTTTAATAGAGTAAAAACAATTCTACGCCTAACCCTCTAATATCTGCGGATCGCACCGTCAGCATGTTACCGGTTGGTTCTTTATTTTAAAGCAAACAGGCACTACCCCCTACCTTTTTATCAGAGAAAATCATTTTTTCAAACAAAAGGAATGTGTTATTTTCACATGATGGCTTAAGCGGTGGGAGCCTTCATGCACAGCAAAGATCCGAAACCCAATGCCAATAAAAAATAGAGTATAACTGTGGACCAGCCAAGAACGTTTGCGCCGGCAAATTGCCCTCGGATGGCTATTGCACAACTGATCCCGTATGTAATAAAAAGGGATAGTGCAAATGTTTTTTGGATTGCAAATTCCCTGATATTTCTTGCAAACCAGGACAACAGACCCAAACCAATAAGAGCTGTTCCCCAAAGTTGATATATAATCAACCCCATTGGAATTAATGTAATACCATAATTGGAAAGAAGTTGTGCCGGTGCCAATACACAGGCTCCCCCTGTAAGAAAAGCAATGACAGAATTTGTGATTAGTAAGGTTTTGAATTTCATAACGCTATCTCCTTATCGAAAAGTGACAGTTCCTGTTTCTGATTAATGCCAGAATGCCAGGATAACATCATTATTCGCATAGAGATCGCTTCAATCGGCCAAATTTTAGACCGATTCAGTCATTTCTTTTCTTAATTGAGATGGTGCAATATCAAACCGATGACGAAACCTTTCTGTAAACCTCGAAAAGGAGGTATACCCGCAATTTTCTGCAATCCTTGATATGGGTAATTTTGTAAATTGAACCTCAGATAAAGCCAGACCCATCCGGACATCCTCAATAATGGTTCGAAAATTTGATTTTTCTTTTCTAAGATGCCGCCTGAGAACACTTTCACTGACACCAAATATAGAGCAAACATCTTTAACAAACCAATTTTTCGAAGGATTAGAGAGAAGCAGGGAATATACCCGTTCGCTCCATTTGGGACTCATGGACAACAACATATGGGATGCATTGGTACATTTAACTAAACACAACAAAATCTCCATGAGCCTGTGCTCTATTAATTCTTCGGGAAGTTCAGGCCGGCCCGATATTTCAAGAAAATGCCATATGGCCGAATCAAGCAATTTATTCCCCTTGAAAGATATTGAAGCATTATCTGCAATGATTGAATCATCAATTTGATATAAACGGCGGAATCGTTCGATTAAGCAGCTATCAAAATACAGGTAAAGCGCTAAAAAAAATTTTCCGGATTCATCAGGCTTATTAACCACGTTGAACTTTGATGGCGCTGGAATGGCAAAATAATCACCAGCGGGACATTGAACTTCATTATTGCCGGGAAAAATGCTTTTACTGCCGGATAAAACTAAAATCAGGCTGGGATATAAAAACGGCACCTTGACAATTCTCTGTCGATACCAGCAGTTTACAGCACCAAACCTCGATATTGGATGTCTGGCCTGATTAGTTGTTTGTTTCAACACAAAGTCTTTAATTTTATTTAAATTTGGCCGTTTTTCCTTCATTTTTAATCCCACAATTACATTTGTACTCTTGAATGGTTTGGTTTTTATAAATTTTTATTCTTTTATTTAATCACAACGTTAGGAATCGTTACAAAATAACTTGATCTAAATTATTTCCAAAAACCCTTAAATGGGTATTTTTATAAAAACCCCTACTGGGTATTTTGAAAACAAAAGATCAAGTAATTTTGGAGCCGATCCTTATCTGTTAAATATGATGTCGGCCAGGCTTTGATAGAATTTTACGCCAAAGGGGATAACCTTGTCATTAAAATCGTATTCTGAATTATGCACCGGTGCCGAGTCCCCGTTTCCAATGAATAAAAATGCGCCGGGAACTTTCTCAAGCATAAAAGAGAAATCCTCGCTTCCCATCCATGGATTTTTGACCAGTTCAATGCTGTCAGGCCCAAAGGCATTTATTGCCGCTTCCCTGGCAATTTTAAGTACTTTAGAATTGTTCACGGCAACCGGATATCCTGTTTGCCAGTCAAATTCGACTGATCCGCCAAATCCCCTGGCAATGGAAGATGCAAGTTCCTCAATCCTATTGATCATGAGAGTGCGGGTAAAAGGATCAGTCGCCCTCAGGCTTATTTCAAGACGTGCACGGTCCGGAATGATGTTGCTGGCTGAACCGCTGTGGAATGATCCCACGGTTACGACCCCCGGTTCGGTTTGATTGATATTCCGGGACACCACGGTCTGGAGGGCCGTGACTATTTGAGATCCGATCACAATAGGATCTATTGTCTTTTCAGGCTGCGCCCCGTGTCCGCCCTTCCCTATAACCTCGATCCCGGCCACATCTATGGAGGCCATAATGGCCCCGTCCCGGCTGGCCAATTGCCCCACTGGAATGCCTGGCATATTATGAAGGGCAAATACAGAGTCACAGGGAAACCGATCAAAGAGGCCATCTTCAATCATCAATCTGGCACCGCCGAAATTTTCTTCGGCAGGCTGAAAAATAAAATGTACATTCCCATTAAACCCCGGATCACTGGCCATGGCATGGGCAGCCCCCAGGAGCATTGCCATATGCCCGTCATGGCCGCATGCATGCATGCAGCCCTCATGACGGCTCCTGTAATCATGTTGAGCCGATTCAACTATGGGTAAGGCGTCCATATCCGCTCTCAGGCCTATGGTATGGTCTTTTTGCCCCCGCCTGAGACTGGCCACAACTCCGGTGCCGCCAATATTGGCGGCCACATCCAGCCCCCAGCTGCTGAGCATATTGGATATGAATTGCGCAGTCGTAAATTCCTTGAGCCCTATCTCGGGATGGGCATGGAGGTGCCGACGGATTGATACCAGGTCAACGGATTCCTTGGAAGCTTCCATAAACAGCCTTTAAAATTTCCCCATGAATTGGCGTAACCGTTCTGATTTCGGATTGTCCATGATCTGATTTGGCGGACCCTGCTCCTCAATGCGCCCCTTATCCAGAAAAATCAGGTGACTTGATATTTCCCGGGCAAGCGACATCTCGTGAGTCACCATCACCATGGTCCGCTTTTCTTCAGCAAGCTTTCGAATAACCTCCACCACCTCGATCACCAGCTCCGGGTCAAGTGCAGACGTGGGCTCGTCAAACAGCATGACAGTCGGCTGCATGGCCAGGGCACGGGCAATGGCCACCCGTTGCTGCTGACCACCTGAAAGCTGGGAGGGATACTGGTCCCGCTTTTCGATAATTCCAACCTTGTCCATCAGCTCTTCGGCTTGGGCAACAGCCTGCTTCCGCGAACATTTCAGAACGTGCAGGGGACCTTCAATAATATTTTCCAAAACCGTGCGGTGATCCCATAGATTAAAGTTCTGGAATACCATACCCAGGCGGGACCTTATGCGCAACAATTGTTTTTTGTCAAAGGGGTATTGACGGCCGTCCTTGTCCTGCCGGGTCTCAATGGCTTCTCCGGCAAGGATGATCTGTCCTGCGTCGGGTTTCTCAAGGTAATTGATACACCGAAGCAGGGTACTCTTGCCGGAACCGCTGCTTCCAATGATGGAGATCACATCGCCGGAACGGGCATCAAAAGAGACCCCCTTCAGCACTTTGTTTTCACCAAATGTTTTGTGGATATCCCTGACAGACAGGGCTATTTCATCGGTTTCCATCTCATTTCTATCCTTTTCGAAAACGCGTCAGCCGTTTCTCCACCGGCCGCATTATATTGGTCAACACGACAACCACGGCAAAATAGACAAGGCCGCATGCGATCAACGGCTCATAGATCTGAAGGCTTTGACGCTGAATCACCCGGGCAACACCCATTAATTCGAGAACGGTAATTGTCGAGGCAAGGGCCGTGGATTTCAATAAGATAATAATATCACTGGTCAGCACCGGCAGACAGTTGCAAAACGCCAGGTGCAGACGGACCCGCCATAAAATTTGAAAACGGGTCATCCCGATTGCCTTAGCCGCCTCCACCTGCCCTTTGGGTATTGCCTTGATCGCCCCCCGCAGGACTTCCGCATTGTACGCGGCCTGATTCAGACTGTAGGCAAGCAGGGCAAAGGTCAGTCCCTCGCGCAGATAAGGCCACAGAAAACTATGGCGCACCCAGGTGCCGGGCATGAACTGACCCAACCCGTAATAAATAAGGTAGAGCTGGACCAGAAGTGGGGTTCCCCGCATGACAAACATGAAGGCATAGGCCGGCCAGGAGATCAAAGGAGAGCCTGACAGTCTGGCAAGTGCCAGAATCGTACCGAAACCCAGGCCGAAAACCCCGGCCACCAGAGTCAGCAGCAGGGTAAGGGGCGCTGCCGCAAGCAGTTCGGGGAGCCATTGGACCACATTTTCTACGAATGTTATCATGCTCTCCCCCTGTTCAGACGGGTCTCCATCCACTGAAGGACAAAAAGGGAGAGTATGGTGATCAATAAAAACAGAACCGCGGTAAATCCGTAGAAAAACGTATAATCCTTGGTTGCCGCAGCCGCCCTGTAGCCGGTATAGAGCAGTTCGCCAAAAGCCCCGAGCACGGAGATAATGGCACTGTCTTTGGTGATTGACAACCACAG
>PIVQ01000714.1 GCA_003354055.1 Desulfobacteraceae bacterium
ACTGTATTCTTTTCAGGTGTCAGCTTTGCAGGGACGATAGCTGAGATTGTAAAACGCGGAGAACTTCGCGTTGCAGTTCAGTCCGGTGCCGCACCCTATGCTTTTTTTGACAAAAACGGGGAACATGCCGGCTCCATGATCGACTTCACTAAGGGAATGGCAGATGCCATGGGTGTAAAACTCAAAGTTCTGGATTTTGACTGGGACGGCCTGATTCCTGCGCTTTTATCCGGCAAGGCAGATATCCTGGCTGCCGACATGACGCCCACCCCGAAACGGGCGTTGAAAATCTCCTTTACCGATCCCTGGATAGAGGTTCAGCCCTGTGTTTTCACCAGCACTAAAAAAGCATACAAGACTCTTGAAGATGTAAACAACCCAGATGTGACCATAGGTGTTCTCCTGGGCTCCACCGGTGAAACCATTGCCAAAAAATACCTGCCCAATGCAAAGATTAAATCATACAAAGGCGGCGGAAGGATGATTGTCCAGGCCCTGATCGCCGGCCACGTGGATGCCGGTGTCAATGACGACCTCGCGGTTCTCACGGTTCTTCCGGATTTTCCCCCCAACTCGATCCGCCTTCTGGACAAACGGTTAGGTCTGGGTAAAGATCCCCTTTCCTTTGCCGTCCGCCATGACTCTGTGAATCTGTGGCAGTGGATCAACCTCTACTTTTCAACCATCCGGGGTAATGGCGACTATGATAAAAATATTTCCTACTGGCTTGAAGGGACTGAATGGAAAAAAGACCATTGATCACCTGATATAAGTCAGTAACTTTTAACCCATCAGGAGCCCTCCCTATCAGGAGGGCTCCTGATCAAAAAAACGGATGGTACCATGCTGGCTGATTTTAATTTTAGAATCATACTAGAGTATCTGCCTCTTTTTCTAAGCGGCCTGAGATCCACTTTTTTAATTTCCATCGTGTCTATTGCCCTGGCCCTGGCCACCGGAATACTTGCCTGTGGCTGCCGCATTTCCCCTATTAAAGTCATAAAATACCCGGCCATTGCCTATATTGAAATCATCAGGTCCACTCCCCTTCTGGTTCAGATCTATTTTCTCTATTTCGGGCTGCCCACCTTAGGGTTGAGGATCCCGGAAATCCAGACTGGAATTTTAGCCTTGATGCTCAACTCGGGGGCCTATATAGCCGAAATTATCAGGGCCGGAATCAGCTCTGTGGATGAGGGACAGATTGAGGCCGGTATATCCTCGGGCCTGAATTACATCCAGAGAATGCGCTTTATTATTCTGCCACAGGCCCTGGGGGTCACCATCCCGCCGCTGCTTGGACAGGCAATTGTCCTGGTAAAGGACTCCGCCCTGCTCTCTCTGATTTCAGTGGCCGAACTGACCCGCTCAGGACAGCTCATGACATCAGAACGATTCATGCCTGCAGAGGCTTTCTTTACGGTGGCCTTCTTTTATATGGTCATCTACTTTGTTCTCAAGGCATTGGCAGACTGGTCTCAAAAGAAACTGATTTTCCGGGAGGCATATTAATATGATGGCATTTTATTTTGGCCGACTTGTGGAAATCTTTCCTTTTTTTCTTAAGGGACTGTGGATGACGACCCAGATTGCCTTTATCAGTCTTGTGACATGTACCCTGCTTGGATTTTTCCTGGGCATTTTCAGGTCAGGCCGCAATGTGATCGTTAAACGGCTGATCGGCGTCTACGTCTCCTTTGTCAGGGGAACTCCCTTTGTTGTCCAGATCTTTATTATTTTCTTCATCCTGCCGGAATGGGGGATACAATTGGAAGCCTTTCCGGCGGCGCTTCTTGCCATGGCCATCATGGGCTCGGCATTTATCTGCGAAATTGTAGCCGGAGGAATTTTATCCATACCTAAAGGCCAGTGGGAAGCAGCATCTTCTTCCGGCCTCACCATGACCCAGCAGTTACGGCTGGTCATTCTTCCCCAGGCCATGAAGGTTATCCTGCCGCCTTTGGTGGGACAGTATGTCCTGCTGATAAAAGACACCTCAGTGGTGTCGGTCATCGGCGTAATGGAGCTGACCCGGGTGGGATGGGTGACCGTGGTCCGGATACCCGAAGGACTCATGGTTTTCTCACTTGTCGGAGTCCTCTACTTTTCAATTTCATATCCCCTGATCCTGCTTTCAAATTATCTGGAACGGAGAATGGCAGTTTAACAAAAGGACGAATCCATGGAAAATATGATAGAATTTAAAAGTGTGAACAAATGGTTTGGCAAACTCCATGTGTTGAATGACATCAATCTTCAAATCCCAAAAGGAGAAGTTCTTGTTATCTGCGGCCCAAGCGGATCAGGCAAATCAACATTGATCCGTTGCATCAACCGGCTTGAAGTGATTCAGGAGGGTAAAATCATTGTCAACAGCACCCCTGTGCATGACAGATCGGCAAACCTGACAAAATTGAGAGAAGACATCGGATTTGTGTTCCAGCAATTCCACCTCTACCCCCATATGACGGTATTGCAGAATATCATTCTGGCACCGATGCATGTAAAAAAAATGAACAAAGCCAAAGCTGAAAAAATTGCCATGGAAAAACTTGACCAAGTCGGGTTGAACGATAAATACGGTGCCTATCCAACCCAGCTTTCCGGTGGCCAGCAGCAACGAGTCGCCATTGCCAGGGGCCTTGCCATGTCCCCTGAGATCATGCTGTTTGATGAACCCACCTCTGCTCTGGATCCGGAAATGATCGGCGAGGTTCTGGATGTAATGGTCAACCTGGTATCCGAAGGCATGACCATGTGCGTGGTCACCCATGAAATGGGATTTGCAAAAAAAGTGGCAGACCGGGTCCTGTTCATGGACGAAGGTCAAATTGTCGAGACCGGTACACCGGACGACTTTTTTGATAACCCTCAGACAGAACGGGCTAAAAGTTTTATCAGCATGATACTGACCCATTAAAATACGGATGGAACGCCATGAACTTAGACAATCTGCCCAGATTTAACCTGGCTGAATTCCCCACGCCGATTCATTATCTTGAGTCGTTTTCAAAGTTGCACAACGGCCCTGCCATATACATGAAACGGGATGATCTCACCTCCCTGGGGATGGGCGGGAATAAAACAAGAAAATTAGAGTTTCTCATAGGAGAGGCCCTGGAACAGAATAAAGACACTCTGGTCACAGCAGGTGGCCTGCAATCCAACCACTGCCGTCTGACAGCGGCGGCAGCAACAAAAGCAGGCCTTGACTGCCATCTGGTCTTAAACGGCACCTGCCCTGATGCGGCCAACGGCAACCTTCTGCTCGACAAAATATTCGGAGCCAAGATTCATTATTGTGACAGAAAAGACAGAGATAAAAGGCTGTACCAGGTCGCAGATGAGCTTGAAAGCAGTGGAAAACATCCCTATGTCATTCCTGTAGGCGGATCTAACAGCGTAGGCTCTGTGGGCTATGTAAACGCCATGCTGGAACTTGATACTCAGCTTAGCGAAATGAAGCTTAAACCGGACGCCATTGTATTTGCCACAAGTTCCGGCGGCACCCAGGCTGGCCTCACCCTTGGAGCCAAAATCACAGGCTTTAAGGGCCAGGTTCTCGGCATGAGTATTGATCAGACAAAAACCGGAGATCAACCTTTTCCGCCGATTCTGACCCAGATTACCAATTCAACAGCCCAGCGCATAGGATTAGACACACAACTCACAGAAAAAGATTTTCCGCTCAACTGCGATTATTTAGGGGATGGCTACGCCGTGCCCGGAGATTTGGAGTTCAACGCCATCAG
>PIVQ01001545.1 GCA_003354055.1 Desulfobacteraceae bacterium
TAGGGATTGAATTATTTAGTATTTCTAAAAAATTTTTTATTGAACTATCTTTTACGGCTATGGTCATTTTTTTGCGTATTTATTATTTATTAATAGTTTTCTTACAGTAGAGTACTTAGGATGATGCTTACTTGTTAAGGCTTCTTTTACTGACATACCTAAAAACTCTCCTGGCATTACGGACTTAATTGAAGCTTTTCTATGTTTAGAAATATATGACTGAACTGTATCATTTAGATTATTTAAAATTGGGTTATTAACATTAATCTTCAACTTTTTTGCTAATTTTTTGGTTGCTTTCCCTACTTTACTAGCTATCCTTGTAGTTCCTTCTGCTGCTACCTCTGCTTCTGCTAATGCTACAGCTCCTTCTGCTGCTACCTCTGCTTCTGCTAATACTACAGCTCCTTCTGCTGCTACCTCTGCTTCTGCTAATACTACAGCTCCTTCTGCTACTACCTCTGCTGGGGCTGCTACCATGCCGCCTACTATGCTGACTCCGTGGTATGTAAATAGTACAGCTTGTGCCATGTCCCCTAAGAAATGTCCTGCTACTTCTGCTTTTTGCAGACCACGTGTACGTGCGTCTTTTTTATATTCGGCTTTTCTTGCTTTTTCTTCTGCTTCTTTCTTTTCTGCTGAATTTCCTAACTCATATTTTAAATAACTATATCCGTTTTTAGCAATTTCTACTGGATCTATATTCCAAACTGCTTTTATTGTTTTTATTGGATTACGAACGATGTGTGCTATACCTGTTATAGGCTCTATTACAGTAGAATTTACAAAACCTTTTGTTCCATATAGTAATTCTTCTATAGGAGGGGGGGTGTTGCCAGGTCTGTAGTTATCTCTTAAAGATATGATTTCTTCATATAACTCTTTTTCTTGTTTTTCTAGCTCTAGCTTTTCA
>PIVQ01001546.1 GCA_003354055.1 Desulfobacteraceae bacterium
TCCTATCCCAATAAATGGTTTATCAAACATGCAAAAGACGCTGAACTGGTCGTGCATGAGTGTATGTTCACGCCGAAGACTCTGGGCCGGATACTGGGTACCCCGCCGGCCCAGGCAGTCTTCATTACTTCATATATCCATACGCCTCCGGAAGCCTTTGGCAAGATCATGTCCACGGTCAAGCCCCGGCATGCCATTGGATATCATTTCTGGACCTGGCATGACATCTATGATGAAACCATGGAAGCCGTGCGGAAAACCTATGACGGGCCTTTGACCCTGGCTGACGATATGACGGTCTGGAATGTCACTGATGATCAGATCGTGGTCCGTGAGGCTCTGGTTTCAGAGAATGTGGCGCCTACCGGTACAACACAGGCCTACAGGAGGGCTAAAAGAGAACCGCCCGAGGTGTCCAAGGACTGGGTTTCACCGGATATCAATGCAGGCAAATGGAACGGCTATACACCGCCGCCGCTGCCAAAACAATAAACCATTGGGCCTTATCAGGCCTTAAAAAGGAGAGATTACCTTTGCCGGCCGGAAGATTTCAGGATTACGCGGCCGGGAGCGCAGGGATGTCAGAAGCTGTGAGGTGGGGGTTAAGGCGGGATCAGTAGATTTGTATAATGATTAACGAATAATCCAAAGGGAAACATTGATATTAAAAAGACCTTAGCTGCATATATAATAGTTTTGATTTTAGTTCTTGGAATCCCCCATGTTTATGGTGAAGAGAACGCTTCTAATCCCCTTGCTGTCGTTAATAATACCGACACACGCTTGAAGTATTATGATCTTGATGGATCTGACCGCTATGACTTATCTCTGGATGGATCATACATGCTGACTCCAGAGTTAAAATTAAAATATGATCTCCATTACTGGCAGACCGATGTGACCGGGTCCAC